>JADGOV010000071.1 GCA_017882785.1 Frankiaceae bacterium | reverse complement strand
CGGTTGGTCGGCGGTCGGCGACTCGGCGGTCGGCGACTCTCGCGCCGATCATGCTCGAACCCAGGTCTGTCGGCGACGCGCAACGCACCTTCTAGCATGATCGGCGTGGGCCGGGCCAGGCGACCGGAGCCGCCGGGAAGCCGGCCAGTTCGCAATCCGAATGCTCCCGGTTTACCGTTCCGGCATGGGCGCCCACGAGGTGATCGCTGCTCGCAGTGAGCAGGAACTCGCCGTGGCCACCCGCGCAGCACTTCGCGATCTCAATGCGTTGGAGCAGATGCTCAACGGCGACGCGTTGCGCTCGGAGCAGCGCCGGATCGGGGTCGAGCAGGAGATGTTCCTCGTCGATGCGGCGATGGAACCGGCACCGGTCGCCCTGGAGCTCCTCGACTCAGCGGGCGATCCACGGCTCACCACGGAGATCGGGCGGTTCAACCTGGAGGCGAACCTCCCGCCGCATCCGCTGGCGGCCGGCTGCCTGCACCGACTGGCGGCTGAGTTGTCCGATGTCGTCGAGACAGCTGACCGGGCAGCCCGGCGGTGTGGCGCGCGCGTCCTCCTCACCGGCATTCTGCCCACCGTCCGCCAGCCCGACCTTGGACCGCACAACCTGACACCCTTGCCGCGCTACGTCGAACTCGACCGACAACTGCGGGCACTGCGGGGGAGCCCCTTCCAGGTGCACATCAAGGGCGTGGACGAGCTGCAGGTGACCTCGGACAACGTGATGTTCGAAGCCTGCAACGCCAGCTTCCAGGTGCATGTCCAGATACAGCCGCAGCACTTCGCGCGCGACTACAACCTTGCACAGGCGGTCACTGCGCCCCTACTGGCGGCTGCGGTCAACTCGCCTCTGCTGCTCGGTCACCGGTTGTGGCACGAGACCCGGTTGGCATTGTTCCAGCACGCGGTGGACGAACGGTCCAGCCCCCGACAGGCCCGGAGCTCGCCCACCCGCGTGAGCTTCGGCGACGGCTGGGTGCAGGACTCCGTGCTGGAGTTGTTCCGCGACAACCTGGCCCGGTTCCGGTCCATCCTCATCGCGCCGTGTGATCCGGACCCCATGGCGGTACTGGCTGCCGGCGGGGCCCCAAACCTGTCCGCCCTGTCCCTGCACAACGGCACGGTATGGCGCTGGAACCGAGCGTGCTACGGGGTGCTCGACGGCCGCCCGAGCCTGCGGGTGGAGAACCGAGTTCTGCCCGCCGGTCCCACCGTGCTGGACGAGGTAGCCAACGCGGCACTGCTGATCGGGCTGCTCTGCGCGTTGCCGGCCGAGTACGGCGACATCCGGTCACTCTTGGATTTCGACGACGCCAAGGCCAATCTCCTCACCGCCGCCCGGCAAGGGCTGGACGCCCAGCTGGTCTGGGTCGACGGACGACGCTGGACAGCACAGTCGCTGCTCGCTGACCACCTGCTCCCCCTGGCCCGTACTGGGTTGGCTTCAGCCGGCCTGCCCGGCCCGGAGATCGACTGCTACCTCGACGTGCTGGCCGAGCGAGTGGCAAGCGGGCAGACGCCTGCACGGTGGGCGCTGCGCACCGTCGCCGGAGCGAGAAGAGGCACACCGGCGCAACGGGACAAGGCCCTGGTGGCTGCGATGCTCGCGCACCAGAACACCGGACAGCCGGCGCACCGTTGGCCAGCCGCTCCCGAACCGCCATCGTGGCGCTGGGCGGAGGACTACCGCTGCGTGGAGCAGGTGATGTCCACCGACCTGTTCACCGTCGGGCCGGAGGAACCGATCGACCTGGTGGCCGGAGTGATGGACTGGCGGCACATCCGGCACGTGCCGGTAGAGGACACCAGCGGCCGGCTGGCCGGACTCATCTCCCACCGCGACCTTCTCCGAACAGTCGCCGGTCCGTTGCCGGGCTGCCCGGAGCCGTCCCGGACCGCCCGGACCGTGATGAAGCCGGACCCGGTCACGGTCACGCCCGACACCACGACCTTGGCTGCGATGGAGGTGATGCGCCAGGCCAAGGTCGGTTGCCTGCCTGTCGTCGACAGCGGACGCCTGGTCGGCGTCGTCACCGCCAGTGATTTCCTTGTCATCGCCTACCGCTGCTTACGGGACGCGGCGCACTCCGAGTCATCGCCGTCCCACCCCACGGCGGCGGTCCACGCTGCCGAGGGTCGGACGCCCTCGCCCTAGCCGCGCCGCCGCAAGGGCGACCTCCCCCAGTACGCCAACACCGGCTGACTCGAACCGCACACCATCGCAGTCGTCGAACTCCCCGGGCACCGGGCTCCGCCGCGTCGCCATCAGCCGCAACGATCAGCGATGTTCGAGCCGGCGTGCGCTGAGTGGTCGTCGCCGGTGGGAGTTGAACCGTGCTACTCGACGGTGACGCTCTTCGCGAGGTTGCGTGGCTGGTCGACGTCGGTTCCGCGTTTGACGGCGGCATAGTAGGCGAGCAGCTGCAACCACACGTTGACCAGGATCGGCTGGGTCCAGATCGGCGCCTCGGCGGGAATGCCGACGACGTCGTCGGAGAACTCGCGCAGCGACGTATCACCCTCGGTGCCGACGATGACCAGCGTGCCGCCGCGGGCCTTGACCTCCTGGAGGTTGGAGCGGGCCTTCTCGTAGAGGTCGTTCTTCGGGCAGAGGTAGATCGTCAGCAGGTCGGGCCCGGTCAGGGCGATGGGACCGTGTTTCATCTCGCCTGCGGCATGCGCCTCCGCCTGGATGTAGGAGACTTCCTTCAGTTTCAGTGCACCTTCCAGCGCTACCGGGTAGAGCGCGTCACGGCCGAGGAACATGACGTGGTCATATCCCGCGACGCGGTCGGCGATGGCCTCGATGTCCGCGGACCGGTCGAGGATCCGCTGGATCTGATCGGGAAGTGCGTGCAGCGCGCGGACGATGTGCTGTCCTTCGGTGATGGGGAGTCTGCGGTTGCGGCCGATCTGCAGGCCGACCAGGAGCTGGGCGATGACCTGGGCGGTGAACGCCTTGGTGGAGGCCACGGAGATCTCGGGGCCGGCGTGCAGGTACACCCCGCCGTCGACTTCCCGCGCGATGCTGGAACCGACCACGTTGACCAGGCCGATGACCGGGTTGCCGCCGCCGCGCCGCCGCTGCTCCTGGGGGTGGTTGCCGCGCCGCTTCAACTCGCGTAAGGCGGCCAGCGTGTCGGCGGTCTCACCGGACTGGGAGATGACCATCCCCAGCGTGCCCTTGGCCACCACCGGGCTGCGGTAGCGGAACTCCGAGGCGAACGCCACGTGCACGGGAAGCTCGGTCATCCGTTCCAGCAGGTAGGAGCCGACGAGTCCGGCGTAGTACGACGTGCCGCAGGCGACGGTGTCGATGCCGTCGAGCCACGGCAGGAACGGCATGATCGTGTCGAGCCCGCCGAGGTGGCTGATGCCGTCTTCGAGGATGAGCCGGCCGCGGAGGATGTCCCGCACCGCCTCCGGCTGGGCGTGGATCTCTTTGAGCAGGAAGTGCGGGAAGCCCGACTTCTGGATCTCCTCGAGCTGCAGTTCGCTGCGGTGAACCTCGTGCCGCTGCACGCTGGCCTCGAAATCGATCACGGTGTACGTGCCGGAGCGGCAGTCGACGATCTCATCGTCGTCGAGGAACACGAGCTGGTCGGTGTGCCCGAGGATGGCGGTCTGGTCCGAGGCGAGGTAGATGGCGTCGTTGGCCACGCCGACGATGAGCGGGCTGCCCCGCCTGGCCCCGATCATGCGGCCCGGCTCGGTGGAGTCCAGGATGGCCAGGGCGAACGTGCCGCGAACCTGGGTGAGCACCGTCCGGACGGCCTCGAGCAGGTCTTTCCCCTCGGAGCGGGCCACCGCGATGAGGTGCGCGAGGACCTCGGTGTCGGTCTCGCTGAGGAACGTGCGGCCCTGCGTCAGCAGCCCGGCCTTGAGCTCCGCGTAGTTCTCGATGATCCCGTTGTGGACCAGGGCGATGCTCCCCCCGGCCCAGGACGCCACATGCGGGTGCGCGTTGACCTCGGTGGGAGGGCCGTGGGTGGCCCACCGGCTGTGCCCGATGCCGGCCGCCCCCGTCGGCTTGGACTCATCCAAGGCGGCGGCCAACTCGACGAGCTTGCCCGCCCGCTTGATCACCGTGCTCCGGTCCGCGCGCAACAGGGCGACCCCGGCGGAGTCATACCCCCGGTACTCCATCCGTTTGAGGCCATCGACGAGTACCGGCAACACACTGCTGCCGTTGACGCATCCCACAATTCCGCACACTCGAGTGCTCCCCCGCTTGTCCTGCACCCCGAAACGGTCGGGTGGCTCGTGTGAAGAAGGACGTCACGCTGCCACCCAAGCACCCAATTTACCTTGTCGGCCGCCCGGCAAAGCGCGCAAAATGCCCGTCTTCCCATCTCTTCTCACAAGCGGTGGGCGGATGACGCTATTCACGGCAGCGCCCCGCGTCTCTACGTGGCGATTCAAGGGGGAATGCGTCGACCCGGGCGCGCGACCGGGTGACTCATCTCACCTGTCCGGCTGGCCGCGCTCACCGGGCGGGTACCCGCAGGGCGGTGCGGGAGGATGCGGAGGAGTCCAGCCGCCAGTCGCGTTCCTTCTCGGCGTTGAACGCGATAAGGGTGGTGATCCGCGGGAAGGCGGTGCTGGCCAGCATTCCGCGTCCAGGCGCCCTTGTCGTGCTGGGCGTCGACGGGCGCACCGTCGTCGACGGTGGGTTCCTTGGAGCCGTACTCGCAGACCCAGACCGGCGCGGTCCAGTGCGGTGAGGCGGGTGTGCTGGGTGTGGAAGATGTCAGCGAACTCCCGCCAGCGGAACGGGCCGCCGGTGCCCTGGCGCGCAGGCCCTGCTGGATTGTCCGGCCGTGGGGCATCACATCCTTGCCGTCGGCCCCGCGGCGGTGGCTCGCTCGAGCGCGACGTCGAGGCCGTCGGTGAGTCGAGCCCTCACATACGTCATTCTCCCCGGCCCGGTGGGCGAGCACCAAGATCGGGTTCTCGAACCGGCGGGTGCGGTCCCCAAAGCACCCTTGGCATGATCGTAGCTGTCGCTGCCCGTCAGTATCGCGCCGGCGCGGTCAAGCTCCGGGCGCAGCATGTCCTCGGCGGTCAGCTGGTCGCGGTCAGCGACGTCGTGGGCGAACCAGCTGTGCAGGACATCCTCCTCCTCAGCCAGCATCTTCCTGGGCTGGCGCCGGGTCCGGTGAAGTTGCCGTCCGGTCGGTGGGTAGACCCGCCGGAGCTCGTTGACTCATCGCGTCACCGCACCGCACCGCAGGGCACCGCTGGACGATCCCACTACCGGGACTGATCAGTAGGTCATGTCCATGACGTGGCGGACGCACTCCAGGGTGGAGTCGGCGACTTCGATGGCGCGGGCGTTGCCCGCGCGTAGGACGTCGAGCAGGTAGCTGGGGTCGGCGACGAGCTCGGCCCGACGCTGGCGCAGCGGGCGGAGATGCTCGTTGACGGATTCGGTGACCAGCGCCTTGAGCGCACCGGCGCCGGCGTCGCCGAGGAAGTCGGCGATCTGGGAGGGGTCGCCGCCGGTACACAGCGCCGCGATCAGCAGCAGGTTGGCTACCGCGGGGCGGTGCTCTGGGTCGTAGGTGATGGTCCGCTCGGCGTCGGTCTTGGCTCGGCGGACCAGTCGGGCGGTGCCGTCCTCGGTAGCGCACAACTCGATGGCGTTGCCGCGGGACTTGCTCATCTTGGCGCCGTCGGTGCCCAGCAGGACGGGCGCGCTGGTCAGCAGCGCATCCGGTTCGGGGAAGACGGAGGCGCCGGCAGCGTAGCGGTCGTTGAAGCGCCGAGCGATGCTGCGGGTGGCCTCGACGTGGGGTAGCTGGTCTCGGCCGACCGGGACGAGGTTGGCGTGGCAGAAGAGGATGTCGGCGGCCTGGTGGACGGGGTAGGTCAGCAGCAGCCCGGACAGCGCCCGTCCGGAGGCAGCGTCCGCCTCGGCCTTGACGGTGGGGTTGCGGCGCAGTTCCGCGTCGGTGACCAGGCTCAAGAACGGGAGCATCAGCTGGTTCAGGGCCGGTACGGCGCTGTGGGCGAAGATCGTCGCGGTGGCCGGGTCGATGCCGGCGGCGAGGTAGTCGGCGACCAGCTCGAGCACGGCGCCGGAGAGGTTGCCCACGCTGTCGCGGTCGGTGATGACCTGATAGTCAGCGATCACCAGAAGGACCTCCACGCCGGCGTGCTGGAGGCGGACTCGGTTGGCCAGAGTGCCGAAGTAATGGCCGAGATGCAGGGCGCCGGTAGGCCGGTCACCGGTCAGGACGCGGAACCGACTCGGATCGGTGGTGATCTGGTCCTCGAGGGCAGCGCTGCGCGCCGCAGCCGCGGCGAAGGACTCGGCGGGGGCAGCACCCGACGTGGTGGTCGAGGCGGGACGGCTGGACGTGGACACGACGGAGGGCTCCAAGAGGTAAGGAGCTGCCCCGGCCGCGTCGGCAGTCGCGCCACGCGCACTGTCGAGCCACCCGAAGGCAGCCCGAGAGACGAAGTCAGGTCATGGCCGCCGCGAAGGCAGCCACCACCCGATGCGCTGGACGAGAACCACGCGCAGAGTCTAGCGATCAGGACGGGGGCGGTAGATCCGATACCGCTAGTGAGGCGTCCAACCGCCCGATGAGTGCAGCAGGCAGCCATCCCACCACCGGTCGTCGAGCTGAGACCTTGAAGGAGTTACCCCCGCTGACCGCGGCATGAGGGGGCGTTCACGTACCGTCCGATACCCGGCACTCTGTGCGGGGGCTACGACGAAGGAAGTGCCGAGATGGACCTTGAACTGCAGGGCCGAACTGATGTTGTCATCGGAGGGTCGAGCGGCACCGTCCCTCCAGCGGGAAACGAGCCGGGAGGGGTACACCATCAGTGGCATTGCCCGAATGTTGTGATCACTCGGTTGCCGGTGTGTGCTGAAGAACCGAGATCGCCACCGTTTGTACGGTGAAGACCGCGACCACAACGAAGCTGAAGGCGGTGCTGGTCATCAGGGCTGCCTCCTCGGTTGAACGCGATCATCAACAATGTGCCCGGCCGCCCGCCGCATGCGGCCTGGGCGGTGTGCGGACCCCCGAATCACCACATGTGCACGTCGTGTCGGGTAACCCGCCGGCTCCGCTCGTTTCCGCACTCGGCCGCTCAGTGGACGCCGACGCGGAGGGCGTCTCGCCAGAGCCGTTCGCTGGCCGGGTCGACGGTGCGGCCGAGGATGCTGGACTGCATTTCGAGGCGGATCCCCTCGGCCCACGGGTAGTAGCCCTCTTTGATGTTGGAGAACGGCAGGCCAGTCGGTGGTGCCCGTCTCACCTCGGCAGAGTCGCCACCCCGGCCAGCAGCCGGTCCACGTCGTCGTCGTTGCTGTACGGAGCGAGCCCGGCCCGAACCGCTCCGGCGTCGCCCAGACCCAAGCGGCGCGACGCCTCGATGGCATAGAAGGATCCAGCGGGCGCGTTGACTCCAGAGGTGGCCAGGTGTGCGGCCACCTGGTCGGGGGTGTGTCCGTCGACCCGAAACAGCACAGTCGGCGTCCGCCGCGCCGGCCGACCGATCAGACCCACCCCGCGCAGTGACCGCAGGCCGTCGATCAACCGGGTGAACAAGCATGCCTCGTGCTCCTCCACCGCCCGCATCGACACCAGCAGCCGGGCTCGGCGCGAACCCGCCGCTGGCACCAGCCCGGCCAGGACGTCGACGGCTGCGCTGACTCCGGCGAGCAGCTCATACGGCAGCGTGCCGAACTCGAAACGGTCCGGCACGTCCTCCGGGGAGGGCAGCAACTTGTCCGGGTGCAGCGACTGGAGAAGCATCGGGGAGGCCGCGAGGATCCCCAGGTGCGGTCCGCAGAACTTGTACGGCGAGCAGGCGTAGAAGTCCGCTCCAAGATCGGCCACGTCGACCGCCGCGTGCGGCGTGAGGTGCACACCGTCGAGGTAGGTCACGGCGCCGACCGCTCGCGCGGCGCGCACGATCGCGGCCACGGCTGGCCGCGTACCCAGCAGATTGGACGCGGCGGTCACCGCGACCAGCCGGGTCCGAGCGGACAGCAGCTCGGTGACCGCGCGGGTCGGCAGTTCTCCCGTCTCGGGATCGATGTCCGCCCAGCGCACGGCGACGCCCGCGGCAGCCGCCGCCTGCACCCACGGTCGGACGTTGGCGTCGTGGTCGAGCCGGGTCACCACCACCTCCTCCCCGCTGCGCCACTGCTTGGCCAGCGCCCTGGACAGGTCGTAGGTGAGCGCCGTCATGCTGCGACCGAAGACGACCCCGTTCGGTTCAGCGCCGAGCAGGTCGGCGGCCGCCTGTCGCGCCCCCCGGACGATACGATCCGCCCGCCGTTCCGCGCGGGTGACGGTTCCGCGGTTCGCCACTGCGGCGGTCAGGGCAGCCGCCACCGCGGCCGCGACCGGGGCGGCGGTCTGCGAGCCGCCCGGGCCGTCGAAGTGCGCTGCTCCCTCCGACAAGGCGGGAAAGAGCTGCCGGACGGCCGCGACGTCATAGCTCACAGCCGCAGTATCCAGGGCTCCGGCAGAACACCCCCGTTGACCGACTACGCGCCGCCGACGCGTCAAGATGGAGCCGTGCGCCACCGGACGACCAGCCGGATGTCGACCGCGGACGCCACGTGGTTGGTCATCGAGCTGCCGCACAACCTGATGGTCATCACCGCCGTGCTGGAATTCGTCGGGCCCGTCGACCGACCGCGGTTGCAGCACATGCTCATTGACGAGTTGGCCCACCGCTACCCGCGCTTCGGTCAGCGGGTGGTGCCTGGGCGCTGGCCGGTGCGCCGGCCCGCGTGGCAGGAGGTGGGTGAGCTCGACCTCGACTACCACCTGCAGCAGGTCGAGGTGCCCGGCTCGCTCGCCGAATCACTGCCGGGGCTGGTGAGCGGCGTGCTCAGCCGGCCGCTGGACATGACGCGGCCGCCCTGGCAATTCCTCCTCGTCACCGGTCCGGCCAGCAGCGCGCTCATCGCCCGGCTGCACCATTGCATCGCCGACGGCATCGCCCTGGCCAGCGTTCTGCTGACGTTGACCGACTCCGAGCCGGCACGCACCCAGGCCGCATCGCCCACGCCGTCCCCGGCACCGCGGCCCGTACTCCTACAACCCATCGCGACCGCGCTCCGGCTGGCCGCCGGCGTCGGCGTCACTTCGCTGCAGATCATGGCTTCGCGGCCGGATCCACACACCGCGCTGCGCGGACGGCTCGCCGAAGCGAAGGGCGCGGCGTGGACAGACCCGCTGGAGTTGGCAGGGGTCAAGGCAGTGGCCGCGGCCGCCGGCGGGAGCGTCAACGACGTCCTGCTGGCGGTCACCGCTGGTGCCCTTCGCCGCACGCTGCTGTCCGCCGGTCAGGAGCCGGCCGACCTGCGGGTCTTCGTACCCGTGAACGTCCGCCGCCCGGGCGCGCCGGTACCCGCACGACTCGGCAACCGCTTCGGGCTCCTACTCCTGCGGCTTCCAGTGGCCGAGGCCGACCCGCTGGCTCGGGTACGGGCCGTTTCGACGCGAACGAGGGCGTTGAAGGCAGGGGCGCAGGCATTGGCCACCTACACGCTGCTCAATGTCATGGGTGCCTCCCCGGCCCCGATGCAGCGCTGGGGGGTACGGCTTCTCGGGACCAAGGCGAGCGCCATCGTCACCAACGTCCCCGGACCGCGTCAGCCGACGTCACTGGCCGGCTCGACGGTCTCCCGGCTGATCTACTGGGTGCCCCAACCCGGGTCCATCGGCATCGGCGTCAGCATCTTCAGTTATGCGGGCGGCGTGACCCTGGGCGTCGCCGCCGACGCCGGGCTGATGCCTGATCCGGCACAGCTGACGGCGGCAATGGTCGCCGAGTTCGACCTTCTGCGTGGCGCGGCCGGCGTGGCACCGGGCTGAGGCCGCAACGACTACCGGGAGTCGGGCTGTCGACCGGTGATCCCAAGCAACCGGTCCTGCCGGGAAGCATCCGCCGCCAGCTCCACCCGGGGACCGAAGACGCCGATCGCCCGCCACTGTTCCGCATGCGGTTCCACCTCCTCCCACAGCCCCTGTACCAGCTGGTCGGGCAGCGTCGGATCCGCCCCGATGACCAGGGCGATGTCATGGGCACGCAGTCCGCGGAAGGAGCTGATCTGCCAGAAGTACTCCCGCGCCGTGAAGTCCCCGAACGAACAGTGCACCGTCCGGGACAGGTCCTCCACAGCCTGCGCGGCAGCACACGCCTTGTCCACGACGGCGGTGAAGCTTCGCTGGGGATCCGTCCCGAGGAGGTCGCCCCGGAAGGCGTCCTGGCCGACCTCGGCCATGGTCCTACCGGTGAGCATGTCGGGTACCCAGGCATCGTCGTACGCGTGATAGTTGATCACCTTTCGGAGAGACAGCGTGCGGTCTGTCCGCCTGGTGGCGAAACTTGGCGGCAGGTCCATCTACCACTGGTCATCGCGGATCTGCTCCACGACGGCGACGAGGGCCGCCTCGGCGAGGACGAACACATCCTGCTCACGCAGTGCTGCCTCCTCACGCCGTCGGCTCCTGACCGCCATCGACGCCCGCAGAGTATCGGGACGACAATGAGGAGTGACCTACCCCGCTCGCACCGAACGCATCGCACTCGCCGACCTCCTGGAGGTTCTCGGCCCGGATGCCCCGACACTGTGCGCCGGCTGGCGTACCCGCGACCTCGCCGCGCACCTCGTGCTGCGCGACCGCCGCCCGGACGCCACGCCGGGCCTGCTGGTACCACAGCTCGCGGGCCACACGGCCACTGTGCAACGTCAGTTGGCCACCCGCCCCTGGCCGGACCTGACCCAGCTCGTACGCACCGGCCCGCCCCGCTGGTTGCCCAGCCGGTTCCCGCCGGTGGACGCCATGCTCAACACGACGGAGTACTTCATCCACCACGAGGACGTCCGCCGGGCACAGGACGGCTGGGAACCCCGGATGCTGGACCCTACGCTGGAGGACAAGCTCTGGGCCGACCTACGCGGCCGGGCCAAGGCCCTCTACCGAAAGGCCGGGATGAGCGTGCTGCTGCGCCGGGAGTCGGGAGAGGAGATCAGCACCTCGCCTACCGAGCCATCGATCGTCGTTGTCGGCCGCTCTGGCGAACTCGCACTCCACGCCAGTGGCCGGGGCGGACACGCCCTCGTCCGCGTCGAAGGTGAGCCGGCCGACCTGCACCGCCTCGCCGACGCACCCCGCGGGATCTGACACGCGCCCCGGTGCGCGAACCACCGGAGGTCTTCGTGGTGGGCTCGGTCAACGTCGACCTGGTGGTGGAGGTGGCCAGCCGGCCCGAGGCCGGAGAAACCGTCACCGGCTCCGATCTGGTCACGCTGCCCGGCGGGAAAGGGGCCAATCAGGCGATCGCCGCCGCCCGCCTGGGCGGCAGCGTGGCACTGCTCGGCCGGATCGGCGATGACACTCCGGGGAAGCTTGCGCTCGCAGCGCTGGTCGCCGCGGGCGTGGACTGCGCCGACCTCGCCACGGTCGCGGGCACAGCGACCGGCGTCGCGCTGATCACCCTGACCCCGAACGGCGACAATGCCATCGTGGTCTCTCCCGGCGCCAACCGAGCACTGACGCCGGCTGACGTCGAGGCGACCGCGGACCGGTTACGCCGCGCGGCGGTGGTCACGCTGCAACTCGAACTGCCGTTCCCCACCGTGTCCCGGGCCGCGGAACTGGCCGCGATGGCCGGGGTTCGGGTGGTGCTCAACCTCGCCCCGGCGCGGCAGGTGCCGACCACACTGATGTGCCTGCTCGACCCGTTGGTGGTCAACGAGCACGAGGCGGCGGCCCTCCTCGACTTCTCCGGTGCCAGCGGCGGCACCGGGTCGACCCTTGTCGTCCTGGCGCAGCGCCTGCGCGAGCTCGGCCCGCGCTCCGCGGTGATCACCCTGGGCGGGGCCGGTGCGGCCTTCGCCGGCCATGACGCCGCCGGCATAGTGCCCGCTCCGCGGGTGCCGGCGCTCGACACGACCGGCGCCGGCGACGCCTTCGTGGGCGCACTCTCCTTGGCACTGGCCCGCGGGCACGACCTCGACGCGGCCTGCCGCTACGGAGTTCGCGCCGGCTCCTTCGCCGTACGCGGCAAGGGCGCACAGACGTCCTTCCCCGATGCTGAGGACGTGCCGATCCCTCGAGGACTCACCCGGCGGTGACCCACGTCGGGGTACGAGGCTCGAACGACACCCACCCCCGCCTGTTCCGGTAACGCGTCCACCCAACCTCTCGAGCCCGGAGGAACCCCCGTTGAGAACCATCCAGCACTGGATCGGCGGCAAGCCGACCGAAGGCACGTCAGATCGCCGCAGCCCGGTGTGGAACCCGGCCACCGGACAGCAACAGGCGCAGGTGATCCTCGCCAGCCCAGCCGACGTGGACGAGGCGGTGCAGAGCGCTGCGACCGCCTTCCTGACCTGGTCGCAGGCCTCCTTGAGCATGCGCAGCACTATCCTTTTTCGTTTCCGCGAACTGGTCAGCAAGCGAGTCCCCGAACTCGCGGGGATCATCTCCGACGAGCACGGCAAGGTGCTCTCCGACGCCGCCGGCGAGGTGCAACGCGGGCTGGAGGTCGTCGAGTTCGCCTGCGGCCTGGCCACTGTGCTCAAGGGTGAGTACTCCGATCAGGTCTCCACCGGCACGGACGTGTTCTCCTTCCGCCAACCGCTTGGCGTGGTCGTCGGCATCACCCCGTTCAACTTTCCGATCATGGTTCCGATGTGGATGCACCCGGTGGCGATCGCCTGTGGCAACACCTTCGTTCTCAAGCCCAGCGAACGTGACCCGAGCGTCTCCCGGCTGATCGGCGAGATGTGGGCCGAGGCCGGCCTACCCGACGGCGTGTTCAACGTGGTCAACGGCGACAAGGAAGCCGTCGACGCCCTGCTCGACAACCCCCAGGTGGCGGCGGTGTCCTTCGTGGGCTCCACGCCGATCGCCCGGTACATCCACCGCCGCGCCACGACGAACGGCAAGCGGGTCCAGGCTCTCGGCGGGGCGAAGAACCACGCCATCGTGCTTCCCGACGCGGACATCGACTACGCCTCGGACCACGTCGTCGCCGCCGCCTTCGGCTCCGCCGGCGAGCGGTGCATGGCCATCGCGAGCGCGGTGGCCGTCGGGGGCGCAGCCACCGACCTCCTCGCCGCGGTGACCGAGAAGGCGAAGGCCGTCAAAGTAGGACCTGGGCGCCAACCGGGCTGCGAGATGGGACCCGTCGTCACCAGCATCGCCCGCGACCGGATCGTCGGCCTCATCGGCTCCGGCGTAGCCCAGGGCGCCCGCCTGGTCGTGGACGGCCGGACCATCGTCGTTCCCGGACACGAGAACGGCTTCTTCGTCGGCCCCACAGTCATCGACGAGGTCACAACCGAGATGGACATCTACCGGGAGGAGATCTTCGGCCCGGTGCTGTCCGTACTGCGCTCAGACACCGTCGATGAGGCCATCGCGCTCATCAACGCCAACCCCTACGGCAACGGCACCGCCATCTTCACGAGCAGCGGCGAGGCCGCGCGGCGCTTCCAGCGCGGTGTCAACGTCGGAATGATCGGCATCAACGTGCCCATCCCCGTCCCGATGGCGTATTACTCCTTCGGCGGTTGGAAGGACTCCCTCTTCGGCGACAAGCACGTCCACGGCCCCGAAGGCGTCTCCTTCTACACCCGTGCCAAGGTGGTCACCTCTCGCTGGCCTCGAACCGACCATGCCAGTGACGCCAGCTACCTGTTCCCGACAGCCGTCTAGCGAGCGAGGTGTGCTGTCGTTCGTACGCTGCCCTGCGGCGATCATGCTCATGTGCACCTTCCGCGCGACTCGGGAACGCCCACTCGAGCATGATCGGCGGGCGGCGAAGGGGAGCGGGCGGCGGCGGGGACCCGGGGGGGCGGGGCGAGCGGCCGCCGACCGGCGTCGCACGATGCAGTGACAGGTCCAGATGACTCGACGGCCGACCTGTCGCCGTTTCCCCCGCCGGACACGATCGAAGGCGTGCTCTTCGACTTCCACTCGACTCTCGTGGACCAGGGTGATGCCGCGTCCTGGATACGGCTCGCCTGGCAGCACGCTGGCCGCCAGGGTGATCCGGTCACGGTGCTGGGGGGTGAGCGGGCCGCCCGGCTCGCCACATGGGCCGAACGTATCTGGGAGAACGTGCGAGAGATCGATCCGCACAGCCGGCGCGACCTGGACCCGGAAAGTCACCGCAAGGTGTACGACCGCCTCGTCCGCACCGCTCCCGACGTGGACGCCGAACTCGCACAAGCGCTGTACGCCACCCTGCTGGAGACCTGGATCCCCTACGACGACGCCCTTCCGGTGCTCAGCGCGTTGCGCACGCGCGGGATCAGGACAGCGTTGGTCTCCAACATCGGCATCGACGTCCGCCACGTGCTGAAGCGGTCAGGTCTGGCCAACCTCCTCGATGCCGTCGTCGTCTCCTACGAGGCTGGTGCGGTCAAGCCGGACGCGGCGATCTTCACCCACGCCCTGGAGCTTCTTCGGGTGCCTGCCCAGCGCGCACTGATGGTGGGGGACAACTGGCGCGACGACGGCGGGGCGGCGGCCCTGGGCATCCGGACCCTGCTCCTCCCCCGGACCAGCGGGGCCAGCCACGGCCTCGACCTCGTCCTGCGCCTGGTCGGCGACTGATGCCCTCGGGCGGTCCGGAAGCCCAGCTCGGGACGTATCGTGATGCGGCCGGTGCTGCTCTGTCTCGGGTAGGCGCCTGGCGAGTCGAGGAGAGACTGATGGGTCGGACGGCTCTGCTGGCTACCGAGTCGCACACCTCTGATGCCCCGGTGTATCGAGGGCACCCGCTGCTCGGTGCTGCCCCGGATTTCCGCCGCGATCCCTTCGACACCCTGCTGCGCGCCGCAAGGCTGGGTCCAGTGGTCCGTTTCCGGGTGCCTCCTGGTGTACCGATCCGCTCCTACGGCCTCTTCTCTCCGGAGTGCGCCCAGCGGGTGCTCGTCCAGGAGACCGGCGGCTACACCAAGGACAGCGCGCCGTACCAGGAGGTCGCTGCCGCTTTCGGCAACGGGCTGCTGACCGCTCAGCGCGAAGAGTGGCACCGGCAGCGACGCTTCGTCGCACCGTTGTTCACCCCGCGTCGGCTGGAGCAGGACTACGTGCCCACGCTGGTGGCCGAGGGCACCCTGTTGCGCGACCGATGGCTGGCGGCGCCGGAGGCCACCCTCGACGTGCATGCCGCCAGCGTCAGGTACACGCTGCGCGCGGTCGGTCGGATGCTGTTCGGCGCCGATCTGGACCCCCTGCTGCCCGCCTTCGGGCCGGCCTTCGCCCAGCTGAACGTCCACCTGCGGCAGCGGCTCACGGCCAGCCTGCTGGCGCCGCGTAGCTGGCCGACGCCTGGCAACCTCCGTGGACGGAAGGCGCAACGCTCGTTGTACGGGATGGTCGACGCCATCATCT
Source organism: Frankiaceae bacterium (assembly GCA_017882785.1). Classification (GTDB taxonomy): domain Bacteria; phylum Actinomycetota; class Actinomycetes; order JADGOV01; family JADGOV01; genus JADGOV01. The sequence continues at coordinate 1,121 of JADGOV010000071.1, read as the reverse complement.
CCGATCGGCAGACCGCCGGCCGCAGCGAAGATGACCTGCTCGGGCGACTCCTTGCCGCCCGGCACGCCGAAACCGGCGAGGGCCTGACCGCAGGCGAGGTCCGGGATCAAGTATTGATCTTCCTGCTGGCTGGACAAGAGACGACATCGACGACCTTGGCCTTCGCCCTGCAGTTCCTCGCACTACACCCGCAGGTCCAGCGCCGGGTCGCCGCGGAGGCAGCGGGCGTGCTGGACGGCGGGCCGCCGACGGGAGATGCCGTCCGCACCATGCCCTACACCCAGCAGGTGGTCAAAGAGACGATGCGGCTCTACCCGCCGGCGTACGCAGTGAGCCGGTACACCCACGACGGTGACGTCGTCGGCGGAGTCGAGATCCTGCCGGAGTCGAACGTCGCCGTCGGCACGTTCGCCCTGCACCGGTCACCGCAGCTGTGGCCCGATCCGAACCGGTTCGACCCGGACCGGTTCGCGCCCGCGCAGGTGGAATCCCGCCACCGCTACGCCTGGCTACCCTTCGGCGCCGGCCCCCGGGTCTGCATCGGTGCCCAGCTGGCGATGATCGAGGCCACCGTGGCGATCGCCTTGCTGACCCACCGGCACGTCATCGTTGCGGCGCGACGCGACCGACCGGCGGCGCCAGTCGGCGCCGTGCCGGCCGGACTCGTTCTCCGACCGGCCTGGCCGATGCCCTATCGGCTCGTCGCGCAGCGATGACCGCAGCTGATCCAGCCGCCACTCAACGGCTGGGCGGCGGGGGCGACGGTGGTGGTGACGCCGCCGGCCGCAGAACCGGGACCGGTGCCGCCGCCGGTGTCGACTTCTTCTTGGGCTTGCGGGCCTCGCGGCGCTGCTTGTCCTTCGCCATGTCCCTCAACCTGCCCTTCTTCTCGCGCTCATCGTTGGCGGAAGCGGGCTATCAGTCCATCACGGGCTCCTGGTCGTGCGCCGCCGGACGCAGCGTGCGCCGGCCGGACCTTGACGCTAGGACGCCGCACGCCTCGGCGCAACCGGATTCTCCGGGTGACTGGGACGTATTCCGGCGGCTCCCGCGCCGACGGGCGCCCGCGGTGAGCGGCGGGCCGCACGAGACAGGTCCGTCAACCGGTGGAGTAGCGCGGT
>JADGOV010000137.1 GCA_017882785.1 Frankiaceae bacterium | reverse complement strand
CGTGACGCTGACCGCCCAGTCGCTCACGCGGACCGTCGTCCGCTCGGTCGACGCAACAGCCAGTCGCCGGCCGCCAGCCACAAGGCCGTCGCGGCGGCCCGACATGCCGGGTGCGCCAGAGTCGGGTCGGCCAGGTCGGAGAGCGTCGGATACCGGTCGTTGGCAAGAAGGGTGAGGAGTTCCCACCAGGCGAGGGCTAGCAGCCAGGCCAGCCACCTCAGACCGGCGCGGCCCACCGGCGGCAATGCGGACCCGGCGCCCCTCTTCAGCTCTATCGCCATGCCCGCCCGGACCTGACGCGCCGGTTGTCGGCTCTCCTGGCCGACCCGCCCCGCTGACCGGCCCGGCATGGCGTAGCGCAGCGCGATCCGCTGGTCGAGGGCGGCGAAGGCACCGAGTTTGATCCGCCGGCGCAGCGCGGGCTGGCCGGCGGCAGGAACTCCACGCCCATGGCCAACCGTTTCAAGGGCGGGGGTCGCCCGTCGAAGGGTGACCGGCACACCTTCCGCGTGGGTGCGGCGGTTCCGACGCCGCCGGACTGGCCGGGCTGGAAGTCGGCATCGGCGAGCCCGAACACCACCCCGACGGGGTGGTGTTCGACAAGCGGATCCCCGGCTACTACCGAGTGCGGCTCGTCGACCAGGGCAACGTGCGGATGCCGCACCCGCTCTACGTCACCGGCAGCGGCGCCCGATGGGGTGGCGGTACTGCTCGACCAGGTGCACCCCCGCGCCCGGCCCGTCGCCCTCCAACGGGATCACCATCGAAGTCCGGTTTGTCCACAACCCCTTTAGATACCGGCTGAACCGTCCGGCCGGAGGATGTCGTCCTCACGCACCGAGAGCCACCGGTTGGGGTACACCACTCGGGAGGCCGTCCGCCGGATGTGCCGCACCTCGACAGCTAAGCCCGGATCGCACGACCCGCGCGCCCTGCCGCGCAGCCGGTCAGCGGCCTCTCAACGGATGGCGCGCAACAGCGCCAGCGAGTGCGCCAGCAGAGGGTAGCTGCCCGCTGGCGCTGTCGGTGGCTGCCGGTCGGGCGCCGCAGTGTCCAGGACCAGTTCATACCGCGTCGCCCACGGCTGACCGGGCAGCGAGAACGTGCACGGCGCGGTGCCGGCGTGCACCAGAAGCAGATACGAGGCGTCGCACAGCGCCTCGCCCCGGGGCCCCCGCTGGCGCAGGTCGGTGCCGGAGAGGTACATCCCGATGGTGCGCGACTCGGGCTTGCCCCAGTCGGCACCGGAGAACTCCCGCCCGTCGGCGGTGAACCAGGCCACGTCCTTCACCGTGCTGTCCGGTCCCACCGGCTGACCGGTGAAGAACGCGCCCTGCCGCAGGACAATCGAGTCGCGGCGCAGCGCCACGATCTGCCTGACGAGGTCGGCCAGCCCCCCGTCGGTGTCCCAGGACAGCCAGGAGAGGTCGTTGTCCTGACAGTAGGCGTTGTTGTTGCCCCGCTGGCTCTGACCGAGTTCGTCACCGGCCAGCAGCATCGGCACGCCGCAGGAGAGCAGCAGCGTCGCGAGCATGTTGCGCTGCTGGCGGCGGCGCAGCCGCAGCACCGCCGGATCGTCCGAGGGACCCTCCGCACCGCAGTTCCACGACCGGTTGTCGTCGGTGCCGTCCCGGTTGTCGTCCTGGTTGGCCTCGTTGTGCTTACCGTTGTAGGCGACGAGATCCGCCATGGTGAAGCCGTCGTGGCTGGTGACGAAGTTCACCGACGCCGTCGGCGTCCGGCCGCCGGGCTGGTAGAGATCGGAGGAACCGGCGAGACGGGTGGCCAGGCCCGGCAAGGCGTAGGGCGCCCCCCGCCAGAAGTCGCGGATCGCGTCGCGGTACTTGCCGTTCCACTCCCGCCACGGCGCGGGGAAGCCACCGACCTGATAGCCACCCTCGCTGGCATCCCAGGGTTCAGCGATGAGCTTGAGTCCACCGAGCACTGGATCCTGGTGGACGGCGGCGAGAAACGCCGAGTACCTGTCGACGTTGTGAGCCGAGCGGGCCAATGCCGGGGCCAGGTCGAAACGGAACCCGTCGACATGCATCGTCTCGGCCCAGTACCGCAACGAGTCCATGATCAATTCCAGCACCTGGGGATGCCGCGTGTCCAACGTGTTGCCGCATCCGGTGAAGTCCCGGTATCGGGCCGGATCGTTCTCCGCGAGTCGGTAGTAGACCGCATTGTCCAAGCCGCGAAACGCCAGCGTCGGGCCGTTCTCGTCGCTCTCCGCGGTGTGGTTGTAGACCACGTCGATGATCACCTCGAGACCGGCTGCGTGCAACGCCCGGACCATCGACTGGAACTCGGTCACCTGCTCGCCACGCGAGCCGGCTGCGGAGTAGCCGGCGTGCGGCGCGAAGTAGCCGATGGAGTTGTAGCCCCAGTAGTTGCTCAGCGACCTCCGCAGCAGGAAGGGCTCGCTGAAGAAGTGGTGCACCGGAAGGAGCTCCACCGCGGTGACGCCAAGTCCGGTGAGGTGGTCCACTGCGGCCGGATGCGCCAGACCGGCGTACGTGCCGCGCAGCCCTTCCGGCACGCCCGGGTGCCGCCGAGTGAAGCCGCGGACGTGCAGTTCGTAGATCACGGTTTGCTCCCACGGCGTGCACGGGCCCGTGTCCGCTCCCCAGGGGAAGGCGTCGGCCACGACGACCGACTTCGGCACGTGGGGTGCGGAGTCCCGGGTGTCGCGGGCCGCGCTGCCACCGAACACCGTCTCCGAGCGCACGCCCGCCAGGGTGAGATCACCGTCGATCGCCCGGGCGTAGGGGTCGAGCAACAGCTTGGCCGGATTGCACCGAGCCCCGTAGCGGGGGGCGAAGGGACCGTGCACGCGAAAGCCGTACCGCTGGCCCGGTTCGATGCCGCTGAGATAGCCGTGCCACACGCCGTTCGTCCGCTCCCGAAGGCGCACGCGTTGCTCTGTGTCGTCCTCGGCGAACAGGCAGACGTCGACGGCGTCGGCGCGCGGGGCGAACACGGCGACGTTGACGCCCGCTCCGTCGTAGCGGGCGCCGAGTGGCCGCGGCTCGCCCGGCCACGCGGTGGACACTGTCGACGCTGTGGTCGGCGCTCTGCCGGAGTCGGTGCTCACTCGGCAGAGTCTGACCGACGCGGCCAGCGGCCTGCCAGGAGGCAGGCTCGAGGAGGCCCAGGGCGGCCGGCGGTGCGTCCGGTCGCCTCGCGTAGGCTTCGCCAGCATGACGGCGGCCAACGCTGAGTTTGTGACGCTGGACGTGGACGGCGCGGTCGCCACCATCCGGCTGAACCGGCCGCCGATGAACGCACTGAACGAGGCTGTCCAGGAGGAGTTGCGGGACGTGGCCCGGGAGGTCGGCGCGCGCAACGACATCCGAGCGGTGGTGCTCTACGGCGGGCCGAAGGTCTTCACGGCCGGCGCCGATGTCAAGGAGTTGTCCTTGATGAGCTACGCCGAGATGGTGCAGCGATCGACAGGCCTGCAGTCGGCGTTCACCGCGATCGCCACGATTCCCAAGCCGGTTGTCGCTGCGGTCACCGGATACGCGCTTGGTGGCGGATGCGAGTTGGCGCTGTGTGCGGATCTTCGCATCACCGGGGACAACGCCCGTTGGGGGCAGCCGGAGATCCTCCTCGGCATCATCCCGGGGGCCGGGGGCACCCAGCGGCTGCCCAGGCTGATCGGGCCGTCCCGGGCAAAAGACCTGATCTACAGCGGTCGTTTCGTCAAGGCGGAGGAGGCGCTGCACATCGGCCTCGTCGATCGGGTGGTCCCCCCGGACGACGTCTACTTGGGCGCGCTGGACTGGGCGCGCCAGTTCACCGGCGCGGCGGCCTACGCCCTGCGCGCGGCGAAGCAGGCCGTCGACTGCGGCCTGGAGGTGGACCTGAGCACGGGTCTGGAGTTGGAGCGGATCCAGTTCGCGGGGTTGTTCGCCACCGAGGACCGCACGATCGGGATGAGCTCGTTCCTTGAGCGCGGACCAGGTAAGGCGGAGTTCGTTGGGAGCTAACGCCGTGGAGACCGGGGGCCCGGGCAGAGCCGTGCACGGTTGGCCGGTCGACCCCAAGGAAGCCAACGTCCGCTACCACAACTGGGAAGCGGAGAACTACGACGACAAGTGGTCGATCTCCTACGACGAACGCTGCATCCGGTACGCCCGGGAGCGGTTCACCACCATCGCCGGACGCGACGGCTGGCCCTACCGCAGGGCGCTCGAGGTGGGCTGCGGCACGGGCTTCTTCCTGCTCAACCTGAAGTCAGCCGGCGTGGTCGAGCAGGGTCACGTCAGCGACATCTCTCCCGGCATGGTCTCCGTCGCGGTCCGTAACGCGCGTGCCCTGGGCTTCGACATGGAAGGCCGGGTTGCCGACGCGGAGTCCATCCCGTACGGGGACGACAGCTTCGACCTGGTCGTCGGCCATGCCGTGCTCCACCACATTCCCGACGTGGAGTTGGCGTTGCGTGAGGTGCTTCGGGTGCTCGCGCCCGGCGGGCGGTTCGTCTTCGCCGGCGAGCCGACCCGCTACGGCGACGTCATCGCCCGCCGGTTGTCCCGGCTGACCTGGGAGACCTCCACCCGGCTGCTGCCGACCTCCTGGCGTCGACCGGAGCCGGAGCTGGCCCGGTCCTCGGCCGACGCCGCGTTGGAGGCGGTGGTCGATCTGCACACCTTCGACCCGGGGCAGTTGGCCCGGATGGCGCTGCGCGCCGGCGCGGTCGACGTCGCCACCCGGACCGAGGAGTTGACCGCGTCCTGGTTCGGCTGGCCGGCCCGTACCTTCGAGTGCGCGGTCCGTCCCGAACGGCTCGGCGCCCCGTGGGCGCTGTTCGCCTACACGACCTGGCAGCGACTCATGGCGCTGGACTCCGCGGTGCTGCGTCGGATCGTCCCCGCGCCGCTGTTCTACAACGTGCTGCTCACCGGACTCAAACCCTGACTTCCCGGTAGCGTTGCGGGTCGTGCGTCTTCTCCGGCGACGATCCCGCGACCCGCGACAGGTACGGTTCCTGACCCTCAGTTCGCTGCGGTGGGTGCTGCGGCACCGGGCCTGGACGCCGTACTACCTGCGCCGGTACTGGCGACTGGTGCGCCTTCGTCGTTCCCGCAATGTGCTGCTGGAGGGATTGGTCTTCCTGGGCAGGGACGTGGAGCTCTACGCCCGCCCTGGGCACGGCCGGATCGTGCTGGGCCGGTGGGTGCATATCGGGGACGGCACGAAGCTGCGCGCCCACGACGGCACGCTGCGGATCGGGGACAAGGTGGTCTTCGGCAGCGACACGCGAGTCAACTGTCAGTTGGACATCGAGATCGGGGCGACCACCCTCGTGGCCGACTGGGTCTACATCGCCGACTTCGACCACCGCTTCGAGGACCTGGATCGCCCGATCAAGGACCAGGGGATTGCCAAGGCACCGGTACGCATCGGCCCGGACGTCTGGCTGGGCACGAAGTGCACGGTGACCCGCGGGGTGAGTATCGGCCGCGGCAGTGTGGTCGCCGCGCACGCTGTGGTGACACGGGACGTACCGCCCTACCAGGTCGTGGCCGGCGTGCCGGCACGCGTCCTGCGGGACCGGGTGGCCGACTATGCGGCCGCGGCGACGCGGCGCGCGGCGGTGGCCGACATCGCCCGCAAGACGGCCGAGGCCGCGCAGGAACTGCTGGCCGACCGGGCGGAGTCGCGGTGAAGACCATCG
>JADGOV010000136.1 GCA_017882785.1 Frankiaceae bacterium | reverse complement strand
ATGCAGGTCGCCGACCGCTGGCACCTGTGGGACAACCTGTGCCGGCACGTGGAACGGCTGGTTGCTGCGCACCACGCCTGCCTGCCCGAACCCGCCGCGCCGGCCATTGACGACGGCGCGGATGACCCGACGGACCTGTCCGTACTGCAGTGGCCGGACACGACCCGGGTCGCGAACACCCGGCAGCGGTACCAACAACTCCATGACCTGCGCGAACGGGGCCTGTCGATGCGGGCGATCGCCCGCAGACTGGACCTGAACTTCAAGACGGTGCGCCGCTACGTCCACGTGGCAAGCGTCGATGTGCTGCTGGCCGGCGGCGTCCAGGTCAGCGTGCTCGACCCGTTCAAGCCCTACCTCAACGATCGGCTCGTCGAGGGTGAGCGCAACGCCACGCGGTTGCTGGCGGAGATCACCGGGCAGGGCTACACCGGCGGCTACAACACCCTGGCCCGTTACCTGCGGCCGCTGCGCCGCCTCGACGCAGCCACGCTGGCCGCGTTGCCGCCTCGCCCGGCGCCGCCGGCGGTGCGGCAGGTCACCGGGTGGATCACCGGCCTCCCGAGCAACCTCGACCCGGACTCTGCGATGCGGCTGCACGCGATCCGGCACCGCTGCCCCGAGCTGGACGCCGCCGTCCGGCACGTCGCCGGGTTCGCCCGGATGATCAAGGACCTGTCCGGCGACCAGAACACGCTGACCAAGTGGATGTGTGCAGTCGACGCCGACCTGCCGACCCTGCGGTCGTTCACCGCCGGGCTGCGCCGCGACCTGGACGCCGTCGTCGCCGGGCTGACCCTGGACCACAACTCCGGCGCCGTCGAAGGCACCGTCAACCGCATCAAGCAGCTCAAGACGGCCATGTACGGACGCGCGAAACCCGACCTCCTGCGAAAGCGGATACTCCTGGCCTGAACACCGCACCTGATTCCAAGACAACACGACCCCGGTGAAACCGGCTACCTAACAACAGGATTCAGCCACCTGACATGGCACGAGGAATGCCACTGGCCGACTGGGAACCTCGTCTGGTCGCCGGGCAAGCTGTCCGCGGCGGCAGGGCCACGCACTTCAGGACAGCCACGCCTCGCATCACGGAATATGTGACAGAACCACATACTGCGACGAGTGACACACGATGAGGACGACCTGAAGCGGCTCAAGATGATCTTGAAGCTGGACCCGATCACGCCAATTTGAAGCTGGACCCGATCACGCCAATTTGAAGCTGGACCCGATCACGCCAATGAAGAAGCCCCGCTCCTGATTGGAGTGGGGCTGGTCTTCGTCCCAGGCGTTGGGAGGTTCTTGCGGCCGGTACTGCTGCAGGGCATCTGCTCGGCCATTTCGGTTATTTGATCGGCTTGATCGGTCTTGCTGTTAGTACTGAGCTGAGCTTCGTACACCTGGGCCTGATACAGCAGGTGGATAACCCGCATTTGTGAGGTGGATACCCCTACTTCTAATGCCGGGGTGGCTGAACCGGACAACGCCGCGGCAATCGCTTCCGGGTGGGACGATCGAGTGCGCGTCTGCGTGTGCGGTGGCCTGACTCGCGGGAGCATGGCGGTCTCGGTAGAGACGGTCAGCCAAACGTCCGCCCCCAGGTGCCCGGGCGGTTCATGTGCGAATCGCCTCGGTGAGCTCGGCTCCGGTCGGGCCGGGTGTCTTCGGCCGCCAGCCTTGGTCGAGGAGCTCGCGGACCCGGCCCTCGACGGGGTCGAGAATCTCCGGACCGGCGACCATGCCGCCGTACATGCCGGCGTACGGCTTGATGCTCTCGTCGACCTCGATCGCGGCGACGATCACGTCCGAGGGGATCCGGTCGCTCAGGTCGATGTCCAGCCCGGCGAAGCGGCGCAGCAGCGTCCGGTCCCAATGGGCGTGGTCGCGGTACCAGGGACGCAGGTGCATCTCGGCCCAGGCGTCGAGGGCGAGCGAGGCGTCGTCGAGATCCTGCTCCGGGTCGTCTAGCGCGGCCAGGAAGTGCCGCGCGTGCGGAAGCAGCAGAGCCAGGTTGCGCCCAGCGGCCGGATTGGTGGTCATCACCGCGTCTCCGACGAAGTACAGGCCGCTGGCCGGAGGGAGGCCGAGTGCGGGCCCCTGCAACCGGTAGGTGTTCGTCAGGTGACCGCCCGCGAGTGCGCCGGTGAGGGGCTCGAACCGGTTCGGGTCCGTCCAGGGGATGAGGTTGGGGATGACCCGGCAGGCACGATCCTGGCCGTCGTTGGTGCGCAGGGTGGTGAACTCCTCGGCGTCGCTGGGGTAGGCGATCACCACCGAGTGGGTGCCGGCGTCATGGCCCATCACCAGCGAGACGTAGCCCGGTCCGGTCTCGAAGGAGGGGAAGAACCGGTCGTAGCCCGCCTGACCTTCGCGGGCGCGGTAGACGCGGCTCACGTAGGAGAAGCCGCAGGAGCCGCCCTCAACCGGCCCGCGCAGCTCGTCGCCGACATGGCTGGCCCGCCCGGTCGCCACGACGGTGACGTCGGCGACCAGTGTGTCGCCGTCGACGACCAGTCCCGTGGCGACGCCGTCGGTCACTGCGATCCCGTCCACGTGACCAGTGCGCCAGACGAGGCCCTCCTGCTGCGCGGCGTACTCACGAAGGACTCGCTCGACGACGGTACGGCGCGCCGCTAGGGCCTCCATCTCGGGCATCCCTGGGGGGTGCATCCGCTTCGCGCCCGCGGCGTGCAGGTCCTCGACGACGCCCGGCATCTCCGCACGGAGCGACTGGACGACCTGCGGCCGCCAGCCGTGCGCGTGTTCGAACTGCATGACGCCAGCCCGCTTCCAGGCGCCGTCGGTGGCGGGGCCGGGGTCGCGGTCAACGACCGTGACCTCGTGGCCGCGACGGGCCATTGCCGTTGCGGTGAAGACTCCGACGGGTCCGCCGCCGGCGACGAGAGCTCGCATCTGCCTGCTCCTTCATGGGTTGGGGGTCAGCGCCTGGCCAGGCGGTAGAGGGTCGGTTCGGACCTCCGCGCGATCTTCGGAAGACCTGGGGTGTCGGTGGGAGGCTTGAGGACGTCGACGACGGCCCAGTCGACGTACGCCTCCTCGATGTCGCTCCTCTTGGCGCCGGTCGGCATGAACGGCGGGCCGACCGGTTTGCCGAACGCCAACATGACCAAGGTCGCGTTCGGGGTCGCCCGCGCACTGACGGAACGAGCCATCGCTCGGCGGTTCTGGGCGTCCAGCCCGTGGAAGCACCCGATGTCCAGGAAGAAGTCGAACCCGCTCCCCACGGTGTCGGTCGGCAGCTGGGTCACGTCGGCATGGACGAAGGTCGCGCTCACTCCAGCGGCGGCGGCGCGCCTGCGCGCCCGGTCGAGTGCCTTGCCGATGACGTCGACACCGGTGACATCCCAACCCCGTTGCGCCAGCGTGACGGCGTGCAAGCCCGACCCACAGCCGAGGTCGAGGGCCTTGCCAGGGCCGCCGCGATCGACCTCCTCGCGCTCGAACAACCGGGCGATGCGGTCACCGTCGGCCTGACCGGCCTTCTCCCATGGTGTGAAGCCGACGGCGTAGGCGATGTTGTAGAACGTGCTCATCGTGGGTTCCTTCCACTCGGTCGAGGTATGTGCAACGGGGCCATCGCGTCGAGGTCGAGGAGCTGTAGGGGTCGACCCTCGGTCACCTGGCACCGATCGACCCGCGTCGGGCCCCTGACAAATCTCCCGCCTCCTCGACTCGCTCCCGGAGAAGGTAGGCGCGCAGAGGCGTGGGCGGCGTCGGCAGAACTATGCAGATCGGTATGTAGCTTTGTCTCAGACCAACTGGTGGTCGTACGCGTAGGCCGTCGCCGCCGCCCGCGCCGACACTCCGATCTTCACGAAGATGTTCGCGACGTGCCGGGCCACGGTGCGCTCCGAGAGCACCAGCTGTTCGGCGACCTCACGGTTGCTCGCGCCGGTCGCCACCAGGCGGAGGACCTCGATCTCGCGTGGTGTCAGGCCGTCGGGAGGGACCGCAGCATCCCTCTTTCCTGCGTCGAGCCGTTCGAGGTCAACCCTCGCGCCCAGGCCGGCGAAGGACCGTCGAGCCGCCTCGGTCTCCAGCTGGGCGGTCTCGACGTCACCGACGGCCAGGCAGGCCTGCGCGACGAGCACACGGCACCGCGCCGCTTCGTACGGCGCACCGAGACCGGTCCACTCCTGCAGCGCCGACCGTAGCGCTGCAAGTGCCGACCGGGACTCGCCGTCGGTGAGGGCCAGCGCGCCGCGCGCCGCGGCGGCAACCGCCCGCAGGTACGCCGAGTCCAGCCGGCCGGCCTCATCGGTGAGCTCCGCCGCGGCCGATCGGGCGGTGTCCAGGTCACGTGCCGCGATGGCCACCTCCACGGCAGCAGGCAGCAGCCGCAAGCGGGGGAACATGCGCTGGTTCTCCTCCAATGCTCGCCGCAGCGCGAGCAGCGCCGCCTGCGCCCGACCTTGGGCCAGCCGCAGCAACGCCAGTCCAGGCTGCGGGTCGTGGCCGGCAGCCAGCGCTTCTCGGTAGGCCTGTTCGGCGGCACGGAACTCGCCGCGGAGACGATGCAGCTCACCTCTCTGGTAGTGCGCCATGCCCACGGCGACGTCGTGTGCGTAAGTGTCTAGGCGCTCGCGGACGATCTCGACCTCGGTGGTCGCTTCATTCCACCGGCCCTGAAGCTGGAGCACCTCCGACCGGTGCACCAGGCACTGGCCGCGATAGGGCACGAGGTCGGGTTGGCTCTCACACCAGCGGCTGAGCACCTCGGTCCACTCCGCGCTCCTGGCGATGTCGAGGCAACTGCGGCAGACCGCGATCACCGCGCAATACACCAGACCCACCGCCTGAGGGTTGGCGTCCGCGGTGGTGGCCAGCACCATGACCTCGTCCAGCTCGGCCATCCCCTCCGCGGACCGACCCAGCGCCAGCAGCGCCTGGCCATGACCATTGCCGGCCAGCAGCCGCAGGTCAGTGTCACTGTGCCGGTCAGCGACCTCTCGAGCCTCGGCGAGGAGGTCCAGGCTTCGCCCGTGGTCATGAGAGAACAGCGCCGCCATGCCCACGTTGACCCTCTCGTAGCCGAGCCACACGGACGCGGCGAAGGCTTCGTCACCGAGGACACTTCGTGGTCGCGCGAACCACCCTCGTCCCCGTGCCGCGTCGCCCCGCAGGAGGAGCGACAGCCCCAGCCAGAAGGCAACCCGAGCAGCCCCGTCGAGATCGCCTGCCTGCAGGAGCGCGTAGTGGGCTCGCTCCCGCAGGGCATCGGACTCGTCGTCGTGGCCGGTCAGCAGCGCCGCCAGACCCCACGCCTCGAGATCGGCAGGGTAGAGCTGGCGATCGGCGTCGGCACTCGCGTAGAACGAACGCGCGGCCGCCCACCCGCGCTGCCCGAACGCCGCACGTGCTTGGTCAACCTTCCCGGAGAGTTCCTTCATCGGTGGCTTCCTCTCGTGCACCCTCCCACGACGCTTCTTCATCGCCACACCGACTGGCTTTGTCAAAGCCAGACGTGGGCTGACCACCTGCAGAACAACCGCCCGGCCCCTGGTCCGTCCGGTGCGAGATCCGCGACGGAGACCAGGGTAGGCCGCAGGTCGCGGCCCACGCCGATCCGCCGGATGCGCTCGATCGTCCACGTCTTCCCCGCGCCGCCCGGCGCCTGCAACAGCACTCGCCCCCGTCGCAGAGCCAAGTCGACTAGCGCACCTCGGCCGACTTCAAAGGCAATG
>JADGOV010000070.1 GCA_017882785.1 Frankiaceae bacterium | reverse complement strand
CCGCACCGAGCCGTACTGAGGCTGTGATGGTTGCCCCGACGCTCATCCTGGTGGTCAACGCGGGATCGTCCAGCCTGAAGTTGCGCCTACTCGGGTCCGATGACGCGCTACTGGCGTCGACCGATCTGTCGCCGGACGGCGCGCTCGCTGCGGTCCTTGCCGACTGGGCGGACCGCTTCGGTGCGGTGGACGCGGTGGGCCACCGGGTGGTGCACGGCGGGAGCCGCTACGTCCGTCCGGTGCTCGTGGACGATGCGGTCACCGCTGCCCTGCATGACCTGACCCCGCTCGCCCCGCTGCACCAGCCGGCGTCGCTGGCCGGCCTGGCCGCGGTCAGTGCGGTCCTGCCCGACGTCCCGGCCGTGGCCTGCTTCGACACCACGTTCCACGCCGACATGCCGGCCGCGGCGGCGACGTACGCCGTCCCGGCCGACTGGCGGGAGCGGTTCGGCGTCCGTCGGTTCGGCTTCCAAGGGCTGTCCCACGCCTATGCCGCCCGCCGGGTGGCCGAATTGTCGGCCCGGTCTCCGACCGGGCTGCGCGTGGTCACCTGCCACCTGGGTTCCGGCGCGTCCCTGGCCGCCGTTCAGGATGGCCGTTCGGTGGACACCACGATGGGCTTCACGCCGCTGGAGGGCCTGGTCATGGCCACTCGCTCCGGCAACCTCGATCCCGGCCTTGTGCTCTGGCTGCAGACCAGCGCGGGGCTCACGGCGGCGGCGGTGACCGAGGCGCTGGAGTACCACTCCGGGTTGCGTGGACTGGCCGGGGACGCCGACCTGCGCCATGTCCTGGCCGCGGCCGAGGCTGGCGAGCCGCGGGCGCAGCTGGCGATCGAGGTCTACCTGCACCGGTTGCGTGCGCTCGTCGCGGCGATGGTGGCTGCCCTCGGCGGCCTTGACGCGCTGGTGTTCACCGGCGGGGTCGGCGAGCACGCGCCCCAGGTCCGGGCCGGCGCCGCGGACGGGCTCGGTTTCCTCGGCGTACAGCTGGACGCAGCGGCCAATCTTGCGGTGAATTCCGCGGCGCGCCCCGACACGGAGATCAGCGCTGTCGGCGCGCCTGTTCACACCTTCGTTGTCGAGGCCCGAGAGGACCTGGAGATCGCCGTGGGGGTGCGCCAGGTGCTGAGGGGACTGAGCTAGCGGATCTTCGGGTCAAAGCTAAAGGCGACCCGCGCCGGTGAGTCGCTGCCACCGCCGCTGGACGGCGGCCCGGACAGAGCGCGCCGGCGGCTCGGCGGTGGCCGCGCCGGTCGTCGCGGCCATGCCCCTCGGCGGTCGCTCGACGGTGGCCAGAGTCGCGATCAACTCCCGCACAGCGTCGGCATCGAGCGGTTGCGGGACGAGCCGCTCGGGGTCGTCGGGGGCCCGCAGGAACACGTGGAGCCGCTCGTCGGCCTCGGCCAGCACGACGTCGGTGCTTGCTTCGGCGGTCTCGACCGTACCCTCCGCCGAGAACCTGGTGACAGTGACCAGCGCGGAGCTGGTCGACTCGCGCAGGACGTCCTGGGCATCGACGGCGCCGGGCCCGGGCTCGCCGCCTGGCAGCCGCTCCCGCAGACGGTCCAGCGCCGCCGGGGTGTCCCGCAGGGAGAGCTGGTGCACACCCAGGGCGTCGATGAGGATCTCCAGCGTGACGCCTTCCGCCTGTGGGAGCAGGAGCGTGCGCCAGGGCTGACCCGGCGCTGTGCCGGTGGCCCGGGCGTCCACGACCAGCCGTGCCCGCTGCTGGAACACCAGGGCGATGCCGAGGTCGCCGCGGACCTGCAGCCGCTCGGTGTCCGGGTTCGCGACGAGCAGCTGGCGGGCGGCCAACGACCGCACAGCCTCGGCCAAGGAGGTGGTCGAGGGCGGTTCGTCGAGGAAGTCGACCACGGCGTCGACGGCAACCATCTCGGCCAATGTGTACGCCCCGAGCGGCACCGGTCCGGTGCTCACAAGATGCAAGACCGCGTCGATGAGACCCGACGGGATCCCGACCCCCCCGCTGGGGGGGCCCTGCGGCCCACCGGCGCCATCTGCGGTCGGCTGCTGATCCGTCACGACGACCTCTCCGCCGCCAGCGCCGGCACCCGGCTCGCGGTGGTCAGCCGACGATCACCGACTCGCACGGTCAACGGGCGGCTGGCGGCTACCGGCGGCAGCGTCCAGCTTGGCGGCTCCGGGTCGCCGCCGAGAATGTCCCGGGCGGAACCGGGAGGCGCCTCGGTGACCCAGACCTGGGAGCTGCCGAAGAGCCCTCGGCCGCGACTGCCGTCGGGTTGGCCGGTCAGTTCGACCACCGGATCGTCGCGGTCGGGCGGGGGGAAGCGGGTCGCGAGGTCCGGGGACGCGGTGGCAGCCTGCTCGTCGGCGTCGATTCGGGCCAGCGTGACCGCGAGTGCGCGGGCGGTGCTGGCCGGCAGCGGCACCTGCGTGCTCAGGTCGGGGGACAGATACATCGGCCGCCGTTCGGTCAGGTGGGACAACCCCCACGGGCCCACGTTGCGCCGGGTCACCCGGTAGACGACGTAGTCGGCAAGGTGCTGCACGTCGGTCCACGTCGGGAGCTTGCCAGCCCCCATCGTCGCGGGGGTCTTCTCCAACTGCACCCAGGTGCCGGCACTCGTGCGCCCGTGCAGCTTCTCCCGGACCAACGGACCGCGCATCCCGATGTCGGGGAAGCGGGTCTTGTCGATGCTGTGGTGGTGGCTGGAGATCCGCTGCCGACTGACATCCGGAAACCGCCACCGCTCGTAGAGGGCCGGGTTGTCGATGAGGACGTGACCGCCGCAGAGGACGTCGCGCAGCTGCCCGACGTCCATGCCGTGGTCCTCCAGGTCGGCCAGGATCGCGGCTTCCGGCGGCGTGAGACCGGCGGCCGCCCGGACCAGGCCCCGCCGGTACCTGCCAGCGCGGGTCGTCAACCCGACGAGCAGTCGGACGCGGGTCCGGACGCGTTCGGTCTCCTCCGCGCCGAGTGTCGGCACCGTCGTCTCACTGTCGGCCACGAGGCACTGTAGCCGCGTAGCGCTCACGGAGTCGCCGGATTGGATGGGTGCGCCGGTGGGCCGTGACATGACGCCACCTCCGGACGGGCGGTCCCGTCGGTTCAACCCCAGCATTCGCGCGTCCGGGTATGACCGAATCCAGAACGCCTGACAAGGCGGCGGGTCACCGTGTCAGGAGGAAATCGGCAGGCAAGTGGGGACATCCCGCCGCAGCGGCGACGGTCGCCCGTTGCGGTGGCGGCCGGGTCTGTTGGCTAGCTGCGCCCAGGTGGGGTGCTCCGACAATCGGCACCCGGTCTGGGTGAGGGACACCACGCCGCCGAGAACCCGATCGTGCCGCATGGCGCGTCGGTGTCACTTTCAGCGCGGAGACATCCGGCACACCCGGCCTGACCGCCATCTCGGCCCCTTCCGTTTGGCCCTACCGTTTCCCTGTGCGCGCTTCCGTACCGTCCCCACCGACCGGGGACCACCTCGCGGGTCTGCTACGGGCCGCCGGCGTGCAGACCGTCGACGCCGATCGCCGCCGCCGCGCGGAGTACTCCTCCGACGCATCGAACTACCGGGTGGTGCCGGCGGTGGTCGCCTTCCCGCACGCCGTCGAGGAGGTCGCGGCCGCCCTGGACGTGTGCCGGGCCTACGGCGTGCCGCTGACCGTGCGCGGCGCGGGCACCTCCGTCGCGGGCAACGCGATCGGCACCGGGGTGGTACTCGACCTCAGCCGGCATCTCGACCGGCTCCTGGACCTCGATCCCCAGGCCAGGACCGCCGTCGTGCAGCCGGGGGTCGTGCTGGACTCCCTGCAGCGGGCGGCCGCGCCGCACGGGCTGCGCTTCGGGCCGGACCCGTCCACGCACGCCCGCTGCACCATCGGCGGCATGATCGGTAACAACGCCTGCGGTGCGCACGCGCTGGCCTACGGCCGAACTGCGGACAACGTGGTGGAGCTGGACGTCCTCACCGGCACCGGGGAGCGTCTGCTGGCCCGTGCGGGCACGACCACACCGGCGGTGGAGGCGGTTCTCGCCCGGCATCGCGGCACGATCCGCACCGAGCTCGGCCGCTTCGGGCGACAGGTGTCCGGCTACTCCCTCGAGCACCTGCTGCCCGAGCGCGGCGCGGACCTGGCGAAGGCGCTGGCGGGTTCCGAGGGCACGTGCGGCGTGGTTCTTGGCGCCACCGTCCGGCTGGTCGAGCAGCCGGCGGCGACGGCCCTGGCCGTCCTCGGCTACCCGGACATGGCCAGCGCCGCGGACGCGACTCCCGGCCTGCTGGGGGAAGAACCGTTGGCGGTGGAGGGCATCGACGCCCGGTTGGTGGACGTGGTGCGGGCGCGGGGGGCGTCCGCGGTCCCGGACCTGCCGCGCGGGGGTGGGTGGCTGTTCGTCGAGGTGGGCGCGGAGACTACCGCCGCGGCCGCCGCGGCCGCTCGGCGACTGAGCGAGCTGGCGGGCGCGATGGACGTGCTCGTGGTGCCAGCCGGACCGCAGGCGGCGGCACTGTGGCGGATCCGCGAGGACGGCGCCGGACTCGCCGGGCGCACCGCGGCGGGCGAGCCGGCGTGGCCTGGCTGGGAAGACGCGGCCGTGCCGCCGGCGGCGCTCGGGGCCTACCTGCGGGACTTCACGGCCCTGCGCGACTCCTACCGGCTTGACGGGGTGGCCTACGGCCACTTCGGCGACGGCTGCGTGCACGTCCGGATCGACTTCCCGCTTGCCACCCGCCCGGACCGCTTCCGTGCTTTCCTGTTCGACGCCGCGCGGCTGGTGGCCGCGTACGGCGGTTCGCTCTCCGGGGAGCACGGCGACGGCCGGGCCCGCGGTGAGCTGCTGCCGTTGATGTACTCCGCGGACGCTGTGGCCGCCTTCGCGGGGTTCAAGGCCGCGTTGGACCCGCAGGACGTGCTCAACCCGGGGGTGGTGGTGCGCCCCCGCCCGGTCGACGCGGACCTTCGGCTGCCTGCGGCGGGCCGCCTCGACGGGCGGTTGGGCTTCGCCTACGGGCACGACCGTGGCGACCTCAGCACCGCCGTGCACCGATGCGTGGGCATCGGCACGTGCCGGGCGGACACCACCGGGACCTCCGGTGGCCGGAGCGGGGTGATGTGCCCGTCGTACCTGGCGACCCGGGACGAGAAGGATTCCACCCGCGGTCGCGCCCGGGTGCTGCAGGAGATGGCCAACGGGACGCTGGTTCGCGGCGGCTGGCGATCCGCGGAGGTGCACGACGCCCTCGAGTTGTGCCTGGCCTGCAAGGGCTGCGCCACGGACTGCCCGGCAGGGGTGGACATGGCGACCTACAAGGCCGAAATCCTTTACCAGAGCTACCGGCGGCGGTTGCGGCCGGCCTCGCACTACACACTCGGCTGGCTGCCGCGGTGGGCCCGGTTGGCATCCCGTGCCCCAGGACTGGCCAACGCCGCCTTCGGTACCGGGCCGTTGGCGACCCTCGCCAAGCGCGCCGCCGGAATGGACCAGCGGCGGCCGCTGCCGCGCTTTGCCGACCCGACGTTTCGGCAGTGGTTCCGTACGCGGGGTTCCGGCACCGCCGGCGGCGCGGTGGGTGCGGTGCCGGCCGCCGGCGAGCCGGTCGTGCTCTTTGTCGACACCTTCACCGACTACTTGAGCCCGCACGTCGGCGTCGCCGCGGTGGCCGTGTTGGAGAATGCCGGGTACCGCGTGCAGGTCCCCGACCGGAGCGTCTGCTGCGGGCTCACCTGGATCACCACCGGGCAGCTCGACGCGGCCCGCCGGCAGCTGCGCCGGACGCTCGGCCAGCTCAGCGGCCACGCCGCCGCCGGCGTGCCGATCGTGGGGCTCGAACCGTCCTGCACCGCGGTGCTCCGCGCCGACGCGACGGAACTGCTGCCGCGGGACGGCCGGGCCGGCCCGGTGGCGGGGGCTGTCCGCACGCTGGCCGAGGTGCTCACCGATGCCGGCTGGCAGCCTCCTGGACTGGCCGGCATGAGCGCGCTGGCCCAGCCGCACTGCCACCAGCACGCGGTGATGGGCTACGGGCCGGAGCTGGCGCTGCTGGCCGGGGCCGGGATCGCGGTCACCGCGCTCGGTGGCTGCTGCGGACTGGCCGGCAACTTCGGCGTCGAACGCGGACACTACGACGTCTCGGTCGCGGTCGCGGAGCAGACCCTGCTGCCGGCGGTCCGGGCGGCGGCCCCGGCCACGGCGCTGCTCGCGGACGGGTTCTCCTGCCGGACCCAACTCGACAACCTGGCCGGCCGCCGCGGCCTGCATCTGGCCGAGTTGCTGGCTGCGGGAATCGGCAGCTGACCCGGCCAGGCCCGGTCGAGTCAGTGCCCGCCGGGACCCGCCTCCTGGGCGGCCTGGTGGTCGGCCAGCCGCTGTCGGGACACCTCGATCTCCTGCTCGGCCTCCTCGCGGCCGACCCACGTCGCGCCTTCGACGGACTTGCCGGGTTCGAGGTCCTTGTAGACCTCGAAGAAGTGCTGGATCTCCAGCCGTTCGAACTCGGGCAGGTGGCGGATGTCGCGCAGGTGCTCCTGGCGTGGGTCCTTCGACGGTACGCAGAGCACCTTGTCATCGCCACCGGCCTCGTCCGTCATGCGGAACATGCCGATCGCCCGAGCCCGGATCAGGCAGCCCGGGAAAGTGGGCTCCTCGAGCAGGACAAGGCAGTCCAACGGATCGCCGTCATCGCCGAGGGTGTCATCGACGAAGCCGTAGTCTGCCGGGTAGCGGGTCGCGGTGAACAGCATTCGGTCGAGTTTGATCCGGCCGGTGTCGTGGTCCATCTCGTACTTGTTGCGGTTGCCCTTGGGAATCTCAATGGTGACATCGAAGTCCACGCGTTCCTCCACCTCGCACGGCCGGACCATCCCGGTTACCGCCAGTTTCCCCGATCGCCCCGCTACGACACCGGAGGTGGTCTCCTGCGCCGGCCAAGCCCGCCGCATGTGCTGATCATCGCGGCTTTGGTTGCGGTGGCTCTCGGGCTTGTCGTCATCCTGGCCTGGACCAGCCGTTGGGTGCCGGCCGCCTCCCGCGGCAGGCCGCCGGCGTCGACCCGGCCACCCGGGGCGGCGACGACCCCGGCGGCCGAACCGGTGCTCGCCGCCGCCAGGGCGGTCCCCCAGCCGATACCGGCGATCCTCGCCGCGGCGCTGGCCCCGGGGACCCACGACGCCGGCTTGGGCGGGCAGCTTGCCGGTGCGGTCCTCGATGCCGACGGCCGAGCCGCCTACGGGCTGCGAGCCACTGCCATGCTGCCGCCGGCCTCCACCGCGAAGCTGGCCACTGCGGTCGCCGCGCTGGCGGTACTCGGCACCGACGCGCGGCTGACCACGACCGTCACCCGCACCGGTTCCATGATCGTGCTTGTCGGTGGCGGCGACCCGCTCCTCGCCTCCCCGAAAGCGCTGCGCGCCGACCCGGCGCTCGCCTCGCTCGACCGCCTTGCCACACTCACGGCGGCGAGGCTGCGCCAGGCCGGTACCAGCACCGTCCAGCTGGGTTACGACACGAGTCGGTATTCCGGGCCGGCCGTCGCCCCGGGGTGGAAACCGGGCTACCTGACGGGCAACGTGGCCCCGGTGAGCGCGCTGATGGTCGACGAGGGCCGGCTACGCCCCGATCGCCCGGCCCGCGCGCCGGATCCGGCGGCGTCCGCCGCGCGTGCGTTCGCCGCCCAGCTCGCGGTGCACGGCGTACGGGTCCTAGGGGCTCCGAAGCCGGCCCATGCCGGCGGTGCCCCCGGTGCCCCCGGTGGCGCGCTGGCCGCGGTTTCCGCGCCGACCGTCGCCGGCCTGGTCCAACGGATGTTGACCACCAGCGACAACAGCCTCGCCGAGGCGCTCGCCCGGGAGGTAGCCGGACGCAGCGCGCTGCCACGCTCCTTCGCCGGGGCGACCGCTGGCGTGCGCCGCGCCGTTGCCGCAGTCGGCGTCGATCCGGCCGGGCTGGCGCTCGTCGACGCCAGTGGGCTCTCGACGCTGGACCGGGCCCGACCGGCGACGCTGGCCGCCCTGCTGGTGACCGCGATCGGCCGGCCGACGCTGCACGCGCTGTTCGCCGGGCTGCCGGTGGCTGGGTTCACCGGCACGCTGGCCGGGCGCTTCCGCAGCGGCCCGGCAGCCGCGGCGGCCGGTGTGGTCCGGGCCAAGACCGGCACCTTGAGCGGAGTCAGCACCCTGTCCGGCGTGGTTGTCGACCGCGACGGCGCCGTCCTGGCCTTCGCCTTCCTCGCGCCCGAGGCGGCCTCCCGCAGCCGTGCTCAGGCCGCGCTGGACCGGCTCGCGGCCACGCTGGCCGGCTGCGGCTGCCGCTGACCGGCGCGGCCGGCCCTGCCGTGGGGCCCGCTGCCCTGGCTGCCCGGCATACCGTAGGTCGGTGACCTCACGCCAACTCATCGACTGGGACCTGGCCACCTCCACTGCGGTGCGGCTGGTCCGGCCAGGCCCAACGGTGTCTGCTCCCGAGGCCGCGGCTGCGGTGGCCGACCTGCGGGGGCTGGCGGTACGAGCCGAGTCCCACGTCCGCGCCTTCACCGGCCTGGGGGATGACCGGGTGCATGATCCGGTGGCTGTGGTCGACCGGCCGGGCTGGATCCGCTCGGCGGTCGGTGGCTTTCGGGTGATCCTCGCCCCGCTGACCGAGCGGCTGCTGGACAAGCGTGGGGGTAACTCCGCGCTCGGTGCCGCGGTCGGCTCCCGGATCACCGGCTTTCAGCTCGGAGCGATCGTTTCCTACCTGGCGAGCCGGGTGCTCGGCCAGTACGAGCTGTTCCTGCCGCCGGGGGAAGGTGAGGGCCGACTGACCCTGGTCGCCCCCAACATCGTGGAGGTCGAGCGGCGCCTCGGCGTGGACGTACATGACTTCCGGCTGTGGGTCTGCCTGCACGAGGTCACCCACCGCACCCAGTTCACCGCCGTGCCGTGGCTCAAGAACTACCTGCACCAGGAGATCGGGGCCTTCCTCGACGCCAGCGACCTCGATCCTTCGGCGGTGTTGCGCCGGCTTCGGGACTCCGTCGGGGCGGTCGCCGAGGCCGCCCGCGGTCGCTCGGAGCTCTCCTTGCTGGAGGCCGTGCAGACCCCAGCGCAGCGGGTGGTGCTGGACCGCTTGACCGGGGTGATGAGCCTGGTCGAGGGGCATGGCGAGTACGTCATGGACGGCGTCGGTCCCGACGTCGTGTCGAGTGTGGCGGAGATCCGGCGTCGGTTCGACGAGCGCCGGCGGGCCGGGAATCCGGTGGATCGGGCGGTCCGCCGGTTGCTGGGGTTGGACCTGAAGATGAAGCAGTACGCCGAAGGTGAGCGCTTCGTCCGAGCTGTCGTCGCCGCCGTGGGTATGCCGGGTTTCAACCAGGTCTGGACCTCGCCGCAGACTCTGCCGACCCGGGCGGAGATCCGCGACCCCGGCCTGTGGATCCGTCGGGTGCACGGCATTCCCGGGTCCATCCCGGCCTGAACCCGCCCGCCAAAGACGAGCCCTCACGGACGAGCGAGTTCCGGCAGATGCCGCCGCATCCCGCCGTGGCTGCCTGCCGGCTGGCGGTCCGTCGGGCGGTGGCCGACCTGCCGGCGGAGGCGCTCGTCCTGCTGGCCTGCAGCGGCGGCGTCGACTCGCTTGCGCTGTCCGCCGCCGGCCTGTGGGAGATCCCACGTCGGGGGCGGCGGGCCGGCGTGGTGTGCGTGGACCACGGTCTGCAACCGGGTTCTGATGCCAGGGCGGCGCAGGTCACGGCCTGGGCGGCCGGCCTCGGCGCGACGCCGGCCGAGGTCCTGACCGTGCAGGTGAGCGGCGAGGGGGGACCCGAGGCGGCCGCCCGTCGTGCCCGCTACGCGGCGCTGGACGCGGCCTGCGGGCGACACGAGGCGGTTGCGGTGCTGCTCGCGCACACCCGGGACGACCAGGCCGAGACCGTGCTGCTGGGATTGGCCCGCGGCTCCGGCACGCGTGCGCTGGCGGGCATGGCGCCCCGGCGGGGGGTCTACCGCCGCCCGTTGCTGCAGTTGCCACGTTCGGTGACCGAGGAGGTGTGCGCGGTGCTCGACCTGCGGCCCTGGCGGGATCCACACAATGCCGACCCGGCGTACGCGCGGGCTCGGGTCCGGTCGAGCGCGCTGCCCGCCCTGGAGGCGGCGTTGGGGCCGGGAGTTGCTACGGCGCTGGCCCGCAGCGCGGACCACCTGCGGGCGGACGCCGATGCGCTGGACGAGTGGGCGGCCGGCGTTGCCGCGGAACTCGGCGCCTCCTCGATGCACCCCGGCGCGGTGGCCGTGTCGGCACTGGCCGCGCTGCCCGCTGCGATTCGGCGCCGCGTGCTGCTGCGGGCGGCGCGGGCGGCCGGGGTACCCGCCGGGCGACTCGCCGCCGCCCACCTGGCGGCCATGGACGCCCTCGTCGTCGGCTGGCACGGTCAACGGCCGGTCGCACTGCCCTTCGGGCACGCGGTCAGCCGCGAGTGTGGTTGGCTGCGGTTTCGGCCCCCTGAGGAGCGCTGAGCGCACGGTGCTCGACGACGACGTCCAATCCGTCCTGATCTCCGAGAAGGAGATCGCGGCCAAGATCATCGAGATGGCGGCGGCCATCGACGCCGACTACGGGCTGCCCCTGTCGGACGGCGCCGCCGGCCGCGAACCGGGCCGGGAACTCGTGCTTGTCGGCGTGCTCAAAGGGGCCGGCTTCGTGATGGCCGACCTGGCGCGGGCGTTGCGGACGCCGGTGACCCTGGAGTACATGGCGGTGTCCTCCTACGGATCGTCCACGTCCTCCTCAGGCGTGGTGCGGATACTGAAGGACCTGGACAAGGACATCTCCGGCGCGGATGTCCTGCTCGTCGAGGACATCATCGACTCGGGACTGACGCTGTCCTGGCTGCTGCGCAACCTGCAGTCGCGCAATCCGGCCTCCTTGGAGGTGGTGGCCATGCTGCGCAAGCCGGAGGCGATCGCGGTGGACGTGCGGGTGCGCTATGTGGGGTTCGACATCCCCAACGTCTTCGTCGTGGGTTACGGTCTGGACTACGCCCAGCGGTATCGGCAACTGCCCTACGTCGGGACTCTGCGTCCGGAGATCTACTCCTGACTCCGGGGAGCCGAGGTCAGCCCGGTGGCCGCATGATCGTCGCATGCCGTCGCGGACCGGTGTACCGTCGAGAAACGAGGCTTCTCGTACCGCCTCCCTCGGGCGGCGGTGATCCGATCGGCCCGACTGGCGGGGGAGGGACGAAGCGCCCTCGCCGCGCTTCGTAAGGATGGCAATGAGGCGATATTTCCGCGGGCCCCTCGCTTGGGTGGCTCTCGCGGTTCTCGGTGTGTTCGTGCTGAGCCAGTTCCTCGGCTCGGGCGGCGGGTACAAGAACGCCGACCTTTCCAAGGTCGAGTCGTTGATGGCCAGCAAGAGCGTGCGGTCGGTCCAGATCAAGGACAAGGAACAACTGGTCCAGGTCGAGACCCGCTCCGGGGACAAGCTGGCCGCGTCGTTCCCGACCAATTACCAGACCACCCTGGTCAACGAGGCCCGCGACTCGGGGGCCGAGAAGTACTCGGCCAGCGTCAGCCGGCAGAACCCGATCCTGTCCGTCCTGCTCGGCCTGCTGCCCATCGCGCTGGTCGTGTTCCTGCTGCTGTTCTTCATGAACCAGATGCAGGGCGGCGGCGGCCGGGTCATGCAGTTCGGCAAGTCCAAGGCCAAGTTGGTGACCAAGGACATGCCGAAGACGACTTTCAGTGATGTCGCCGGGGTGGACGAGGCAATCGAGGAACTTCAGGAGATCAAGGACTTCCTGGAGAATCCGGCCAAGTTCCAGGCCATCGGAGCCAAGATTCCCAAGGGTGTGCTGCTGTACGGACCGCCCGGCACCGGCAAGACGCTGCTGGCGCGCGCGGTCGCCGGGGAGGCCGGCGTGCCGTTCTATTCGATCTCCGGCTCGGACTTCGTCGAGATGTTCGTCGGCGTCGGTGCCAGTCGGGTGCGGGACCTGTTCGAACAGGCCAAGGCGAACGCGCCCGCCATCGTGTTCATCGACGAGATCGACGCGGTCGGCCGCCACCGTGGAGCCGGCCTCGGCGGCGGCCATGACGAGCGGGAGCAGACCCTCAACCAGTTGCTCGTCGAGATGGACGGATTCGACGCCAAGACCGGTGTCATCCTCATCGCGGCCACCAACCGCCCGGACATCCTCGACCCCGCCCTGCTGCGACCTGGCCGCTTCGACCGCCAGATCGTCGTCGACCGCCCCGACCTCGAAGGTCGCAAGGGGATCCTGCGGGTCCACGCCCGAGGCAAGCCGTTCGCCCAGGACGTCGACCTCGACGTCATCGCTCGCCGGACACCGGGCTTCACCGGTGCCGACCTGGCAAATGTGATCAACGAGGCCGCGCTGCTCACCGCGCGGAGCAACGAGAAGCTCGTCACCATGGCGATGCTCGAGGAAAGCATCGACCGGGTGATGGCCGGGCCGGAGCGTAAGTCCCGGTTGATGTCGGACAAGGAAAAGAAGATCATCGCCTATCACGAGGGCGGTCATGCCCTCGTCGCGCACGCTCTGCCGAACAGCGACCCGGTGCACAAGGTGACGATCCTGCCGCGTGGGCGGGCTCTGGGTTACACGATGACGCTGCCCACCGAGGACAAGTTCCTCGTCACCCGCAGCGAGCTGATCGACCAGTTGGCGATGCTGCTCGGCGGGCGTACCGCGGAGGAGTTGGTCTTCCACGAGCCCACCACCGGCGCCTCCAACGACATCGAGAAGGCCACGGGCATCTCCCGGGCAATGGTCACCCAGTACGGCATGAGCGACCGGCTCGGCGCGCTCAAGTTCGGCCAGGACAACAACGAGGTCTTTCTCGGCCGCGACATGGGCCACCAGCGGGACTACTCCGAGGATGTCGCCGCGCAGATCGACGGTGAGGTGCGTCAGCTCATCGAGGCCGCCCACGACGAGGCCTGGGAGATCCTGGTCCAGTACCGCGACGTGCTCGACGACCTGGTCTTGCAGTTGATGGACAAGGAGACCCTGTCCAAGGACCAGGTGTTGGCCATCTTCGCCCCGATCATCAAACGGCCGAACCGTGGGTCCTACACCGGCTGGGGCAAGCGGCTGCCGTCGGAGAAGCCGCCGGTCCTCACGCCCCGTGAGCTCGCGCTAGCGGCACCTCGGGACCTCGACGCCTCGGCCAACGGGTCGACCGCGCCGGGAGTGCCGGGCAATGGCCACGGCGGCACCGAGCGGCGGGCCGCCCTGGGTGGCACCGGCGGCTCAGGCGGCTCAGGCGGCACCGGCGGCAGCTGAGAGCGGGATGACCGCCGCGGACCGCCCGCACGGCGGGCCGCCGCCGGTTGACCTACCCCGGGCCGCGGCCGCCGTCCGGGAGCTGCTGACCGCCCTCGGTGAGGATCCAGACCGGGACGGGCTGCGGGACACACCGGACCGGGTCGCCAGGATGTACGCGGAGGCTTTCCAGGGGCTGCACCGGTCCCCGGCGGAGGTTCTCACCAGGACCTTCGACGCCGGCCACGACGAGATGATCCTCGTCCGCGACATCGAGATGTTCAGTCTCTGCGAGCATCACCTCATCCCCTTCCACGGCGTCGCTCACGTGGGCTACATTCCCAACGCCAATGGCCGGATCACCGGCCTGTCCAAGCTCGCGCGGCTGGTCGACCTCTACGCGCGGCGCCCCCAGGTGCAGGAGCTGCTGACCTCCCAGGTGGCCGACGCGCTGGTCGCGCACCTGGAGCCACGCGGGGTGATCGTGATCGTCGCCGCCGAGCACCTCTGCATGGCGATGCGTGGGGTCCGCAAACCGGGGTCACGGACGGTGACCTCAGCGGTGCGCGGCGTATTCAGGACGTCCGCCACCACCCGTAACGAGGCGATGAGCCTGATCTTGAGTCACTGAGGGGTTAAGCCGGCCCGCGTGCGGGTCGAAGGGTGAGAATCGTGACACCCCGGTTCACAACCATCGACCGGGCCCGTGCCAGGCGTCATCGGCAGGGGGATCGGCCCGGCGCCTCTCGGCCCTGGGTGCCGGCAGTCGCGGCCGGCCTCTGCGCCCTGATCGGCGCCCTCGACGTCGCCGACGCCCTCACGCCGGGTTACGTCGACCGGGTTCGCTGGCTCGCCGGGTATCTGCCGGGCACGCTGAGCCACGCGGCCGTCGCCGCCACGATGGTGACCGGCGTCCTGCTCCTCCTGCTCTCCCACGGCCTCCGGCGGCGCAAACGACGGGCGTGGGTGGCGGTCGTCGGCCTCCTTGCCCTTAGCGTCGGCCTGCACATGGTGAAGGGCCTCGACGTCGAGGAGGCGTTGATCGCGCTGGCGATGCTGGCTGCCCTGCTGCGGTACCGCGAGGAATTCTGCGCCGTCGGCGATCCGCAGACCCGGTGGCTGGCACTGGTGGCCTTCCTCGGCTGGGGGACGCTCGGTGTGGCCGTGGGATTGTTCGTGCTTTCGCTGGGCAGCCGTTTCCTGGTGTCCCCACACCCGTTGGGCGCCCAGTTTCGCCAGGTGCTCTACGGACTGGTCGGGGTGCCCGGGCCGCTGCGCTTCACCACCGACCGGATGGCGACAACCGTTGCCCAGCTGTTGTTCGCCATGGGCATGGTCACCGCGTTGACCACCGCCTACCTGCTGCTCCGGCCGGCCGAGCCGGCGGCCACCCTACTGCCGACCGAGGAAGCGTCGATCCGGGCGTTGCTGGCGCGCCACGGTCGGCGGGACAGCCTGGGCTACTTCGCGCTGCGCCGGGACAAGAGCCTGATCTGGTCCCCGAGCGGCAAGGCGGCGATCGCCTACCGCGTCGTGTCCGGGGTCATGCTGGCCAGCGGCGACCCGCTCGGCGACCCCGAGGCCTGGCCGGGCGCCATCGACCGCTTCCTGGATGAATGCGACCGGCACGCGTGGACGCCGGCGATCATGGGTTGCGGCCAGCAGGGCGGGGAGATCTGGAAGCGACACGGCCTGGACGCCCTGGAACTCGGTGACGAAGCCGTCGTCGACGTCGCGGCCTTCACTCTGGACGGGCGGGTCATGCGCAACGTGCGGCAGATGGTCGCCCGGGTGGAGCGCAACGGATACACCGCCCGTGCCCGACGGGTGCGCGACATCCCGGCCGCCGAACTGGCGCCCCTCGCCGAGGGCTCGGCTGCCTGGCGTGGCGGAGACACGGAGCGCGGCTTCTCGATGGCACTCGGTCGCTTCGCCGACCCGGAGGACGGCGAGTGCGTGGCCGTCACCGCCCACGACCACAACGGCTCCACGCGTGCCTTCCTGCACTTCGTGCCGTGGGGCCGAGACGGCCTGTCCCTGGACCTCATGCGCCGGGACCGCGGTGCCGACCCCGGCCTGAACGAGTTCCTCATCATTTCCGCTCTCCGAGCCGCCCCGGATCTGGGCGTACGCAGGCTGTCACTGAACTTCGCGGTCTTCCGTTCCGCCCTGGAACGTGGCGAGAAACTGGGCGCGGGCTTCGTCCTCCGCCGCTGGCACGCCGTACTGATCTACGGGTCCCGGTGGTTCCAGATCGAGTCGCTCTACCGCTTCAACGCGAAGTTCCATCCTGTGTGGGAGCCGCGGTTCGTCTGCTACCGCAGCGCGGCTGATCTGCCCCGGATCGCTCTGGCCGCCTTGGAGGCCGAGGCCTTCCTCGTCTGGCCGGGGTCGCCGACGGAGCTGCTGCGCCGCATCCCCCGTCCGGGCCGGTCGGCCCCCTCCTCGGCTGCTGCCTCGGACCCCGTGACCGATCAGGTGCGGACCGGACACTCCTGACCGCGGCCCGGTCCCGGCCCGTACGGGAGCCATAGGCTGCCGGTATGGACGAAGGGACGGACGTCGGGACGGACGTTGCCGGCCGCGCTGGGCTGCCGCGACTGGATCGGTGCCTGGTGATGGGCGTCCTGAACGTCACGCCGGATTCCTTCTCCGACGGCGGGGGATGGGGCAGCCCGCAGGACGCCATCGCCGGTGGGCTCGCGATGGCTCGGCGGGGAGCCGATCTGGTCGACGTCGGTGGTGAGTCCACCCGCCCCGGGGCCGGTCGAGTGAGTGCGGAGGAGGAGTCGCGCCGGGTGTTGCCGGTGATCGACGCGCTGGCCGAGGCCGGGGTCGTGGTCAGTGTGGACACCACCCGAGCCGGCGTGGCTCGAGCCGCCCTGGCCGCCGGCGCGCGGATGGTCAACGACGTCAGCGGCGGCCTCGCCGACCCGGAGCTGCCCGAGGTGGTGGCCGCCGCCGGCGTGCCGTACGTCGTCATGCACTGGCGCGGTCCCAGCAGCGACATGCAGAGCCGGGCCACCTACGACGATGTGGTCGCCGAGGTCTGCGCGGAGCTGGCCGACCGGATCACCGCTCTGCAGCTCGCCGGCGTCGATCGCCGGCAGGTGATCCTCGATCCCGGCCTGGGGTTCGCCAAGACGGCCGAGCACAACTGGGCGCTACTGGCCGAACTGGACGCCCTGGCGGTCCTCGGGCGCCCGGTGCTGCTCGGCGCGTCCCGCAAGTCCTTCCTCGGCTCGCTGCTGCAGACGCCCGAGGGCCTTCGACCAGTCGCGGATCGCGACGCCGCCAGCGTCGCCGCGGCCACCATCGCCGCCTACGCCGGCGTGTGGGGTGTCCGCGTGCACGACGTCGCGGCCACCGCGGACGCCGTCCGCGTGGCGGCCGCCATCCGCCAGCGGCGCCAGGCGGTCGCCTGGTGAGCGCGCGCCCGGAGCCGGCTGAGGCGGATCAAGCGGCGGCGGCCGCGGCGAATGCGGAATTCTACGCCGCCTTCGAGGCAGCCGACCTCGACCGGATGGACACCCTGTGGGATGTCGACGGGCTCGAGCCGGTGAGCTGCGTGCATCCAGGCTGGCCG
>JADGOV010000017.1 GCA_017882785.1 Frankiaceae bacterium | reverse complement strand
CATCTCCTCGTCGGCCTACGGGTCGGAGGAGATGCTGCTCGTCCTGCTGCCGGCCTTCGGGGTGGCCGCGTTCACGCTGCTGCTGCCGCTGACCGGCGTACGAACTGCTGCCGGAAGAGCCAGAGGCCCGCTGACGGGATCGCTCTGGACGGCGGAATTCATCGAACGTAGACTTTCGCTGTGCCAGCGGATGAGGCGATTCGGACGGTCGGGCTGCGGGTGGTGCGTGGGGGCCGGGTCGTCCTCCCGGGCTTGGATACCACCGTGCCGGCCGGTGAGGTCGTGGGCCTGCTCGGGCCGAGCGGTTGTGGCAAGACGACACTGCTGCGGGCCCTGGTGGGCGTGCAGCGAATCGCCGGCGGCGAGGTCCGGGTGCTCGGCCGCCCGGCTGGCGATGCCGCCCTGCGGTCGCTGGTCGGCTATGTCACCCAGGCTCCGTCGGTGTACGCAGACCTCACCATTCGGGAGAATCTCCGGTATTTCGCCGCCGTGCTCGGCGCCTCAGGGGCTCGAGTGAAGTCGGTGGTCGACGAGGTGGGTCTCGGCGACGCCGTGGACGGACTCGTCGGAGAGCTTTCCGGTGGTCAGCGAGCGCGCGTATCGCTCGCCACGGCGCTCCTCGGCGAACCCGAGCTGCTGATCCTGGACGAGCCCACGGTCGGACTGGACCCGGTGCTCCGGCGCGACCTGTGGGGGCACTTCGCGATGCTGGCCGCGGCCGGTACCACGCTCGTCGTGTCCAGCCACGTCATGGACGAGGCGGAGCGCTGCAGCCGCCTGCTGTTGCTGCGTGATGGCGCGCTGCTCGCCGACGACACACCGGCAGCGCTGCTGCGGCGCACCGGGGCGACCGACGTGGAAGGCGCCTTCCTGCGCCTTGTCGAGGCCGGGAGCACGCCGTGAGCCTCCGCCGCACGCTGGCCACCGCGCTGCGCGTCCTCACCCAGCTTCGCCACGACCCGCGGACGATAGCGCTACTGCTCGTGGTGCCCTGCGTGCTGCTCGCCCTGCTCCGCTACGTCTTCGACCGTACGCCGGCGACGTTCGACCGGATCGGTGCGCCGCTGCTGGGCATCTTCCCCTTCACCGTGATGTTCGTTGTGACCTCGGTGGCGACCCTGCGGGAACGGACGAGTGGCACCCTGGAGCGGCTGCTCACCATGCCGATGGCCAAGATCGACCTCCTGCTCGGTTATGCCTGCGCGTTCGGCCTGCTCGCCGTCGTGCAGGCTCTCGTGGCCTCCGGGCTGGCACTGGGGCCGCTCGGGCTGAGCGTGCAGGGCAGCGGTGCCCTGGTGATCCTCATCGCCGTGCTGGACGGCCTGCTCGGGATGGCGCTCGGCCTGTTCGTCAGCGCGTTCGCGGCTACCGAGTTCCAGGCAGTCCAGTTTCTGCCGGCCTTCGTGCTACCCCAATTGCTCCTCTGCGGGCTCTTCCTGCCCCGGCCGCAGATGCCCGCCGTCTTGCGTTCCGTCTCCGACGTGCTGCCGTTGTCCTACGCGGTGGACGCTATGACAGCGGTGACCGCCTCGGCGCGTGTGACCGGGACCTTGGTGCTGGATCTGGTGGTCATCGCCGGCTGGTCACTCGCTGCGCTGGCTCTCGGCGCCGCCACGCTCAGACGACGCACCGCCTAGCGCACATCTCCGCACCGCACCTCGTAATCTGACCGCATGCTCCGATCCACCATCCTGCTGGCGTCGCGCACCCCCATGGTCAAGCGGGCAGTGGTCAATGCCCCGGTGTCGCGCAACGTCGTGCACCGCTTCGTCGCCGGCGAGTCCGTCGAGGACGCGGTCCGAGCCACCCGGGCCCTCGTCGGCAGGGGGCTCCTGGTCACCCTGGACCATCTGGGGGAGGACACCAAGGACGCAGGCATGGCCGAGGCCACCACGAAGGCCTATCTCACGCTGCTGACCCGACTTGCGGACGAGGGGCTGACCTCCGGTGCGGAGGTGTCGCTGAAGTGCAGCGCCGTCGGCCAGCAGGTGGATCAGCAGCTCGCCGTCGACAACGCGGGCACGGTGTGCGAGGCGGCGGCCGCTGTCGGCACCCGGGTGACCCTGGACATGGAGGACCACACCACCACGGACTCGACGTTGTCAATCCTGCGTGAGTTGCGCCGGGACTTCCCGCAGACCGGCGCTGTGCTGCAGGCCTATCTTCGCCGGACCGAGGCGGACTGCCGGGACCTGGCCTACGCCGGGTCCCGGGTGCGCCTGTGCAAGGGTGCCTACTCCGAGCCGGAGTCAGTGGCCTTCCAGAGCCGGGACGAGGTGGATCGCAGCTACGTCCGCTGCCTGCGCGTGCTGATGTCCGGCCCGGGCTATCCGATGGTGGCCTCCCACGACCCGCGCCTGCTCGCCATTACGAGCTGGCTGGCCGAGCGGGGGCACCGGGCCAAGGGGAGTTATGAGTACCAGTTCCTCTTCGGGATTCGTCCCGGCGAGCAGCGCCGACTGGCCCTGGCCGGTGAGCACGTGCGGGTCTACGTCCCCTACGGAGGCGAGTGGTACGGCTATCTCATGCGTCGGCTGGCCGAACGGCCGGCCAACGTGGGATTCTTCCTGCGCGCGCTGCTCACCCGAAGCTGACGTCGTGACCGTCGCGGTCCTCGGCGCCGGGAAAATGGGCGCGGCGCTGCTGTCGGGCATGCTGCGTGCCGGGCGATCCGCCGACGACCTGCTCGTCACCGCCCGGCGCGAGGATCGTCGGCAGTTGTTGACCGAGCGCTACGGCGTCGAGGCGGTGACCAACGCCCAAGCCGCATCCCGGGCGGGCACGCTGCTGCTGTGCGTCAAGCCGCAGGACATGCCGGCGCTGCTCGACGAACTCGCCGAGGTGGTGTCCGTCGATCGGCTCGTCGTTTCGATGGCCGCCGGCATCCCGACTGGCAGCGTGGAGCGCAGGCTGCCGCCGGGCGTGCCGGTCATCCGGGTGATGAGCAACACCCCGGTCCTGGTCGATGAGGCAATGTCCGCGATCTCAGCCGGCCGGCATGCGACCGAGGAGCACTTGGAGCGGGCCGAGGCGCTGCTGCGACCTGTCGGTCGTACGGTGCGCGTGCCGGAGTCCCAACAGGACGCGGTCACCGCGCTGTCCGGGAGCGGACCGGCGTACTTCTTCTATCTGGTCGAGGCGATGATCGACGCCGGCATCCTGCTCGGGTTACCTCGGGCCGTGGCGCACGACCTGATCGTGCAGACAGCAATCGGCGCGGCCGTCATGCTCCGTGACTCCGGCGAGCATCCGGTCACCTTGCGGGAGGCGGTCACCTCACCGGGCGGCACGACCATCAATGCCATCCGGGAGCTGGAGAACCACCGGGTCCGGGCCGCCTTCCTCACTGCGCTGGAGGCCGCACGCGACCGTAGCCGGGAGCTGGCAACGGGCGCCGACTGAACGCGTAGTGTCCCCGGTCACCATCGCTTGTGGCGGACGTCCTTCGGCGGCGTGGGCACGAACATGCCCCGCTGAACGAGTCCCTCCTCGATCGCTCTACAGACAGTCTCCAGCACCTTGACCCGCGCCCACCGTTTGTCCTCGGCCTCGATGAGGTGCCATGGGGCCTGCGGGGTGGACGTTCGCTCGACCATCGTGTCCACCGCTGCGCTGTACGCCTTGCGCTTCTTGCGGTTGCGCCAGTCCTCAGCAGTGAGCTTCCATGCCTTCAGCGGGTCCTTCTGGCGCGCCTCGAACCGACGCAGCTGTTCCGCGCTGGACAGGTGCAGCCAGAACTTGATCACGATCATGCCCTCGGCGATGAGGGTCGACTCGAACTCGGCGATCTCCTGGTACGCCCGGGACCAGGACTCTTCAGAGGCGAAGCCTTCCACCCGCTCGACCAGGACCCGTCCATACCAGGACCGGTCCAACACGGCCATTCCTCCCCACCCGGGCAGCGCGGGCCAGAACCGCCACAGGAAGTGATGGCGCTTCTCGTCATAGGTTGGCGCCGCGAACTGCGCGACGCGGACGTGCCGGGGGTCCATCGGGGCCACCAGCCGCTTGATGCAACCGCCCTTGCCGGACGCGTCCCAGCCTTCGAAGAGCACGCAGACCGGTGGCCCGATCTGTTGCTCACCCATCAGGCCGCCCAGCACCAGGCGCAGCTGCAGCAGCTGCGCCTGCACCCGGACGAGCCGCGCCCCCTCTTCCTTCGCGGTCAACCGAACGGACAGGTCAAGGGCGGACAGCACCGACTTGCGGGATGCCGCCGAGCTCCGGACAGGCTTGGAAGATGACGTCACGCGGCCAGCGTTTCACCTCCCGGCCGATATGCGTACAGACCTGGGGCAGGATGGCGCCGTGAGCGATTCGGTGGCTGTGATGTGGGACGAGGCTCTGGCCGGATACGACTTCGGGCCGAGCCATCCGCTGGCTCCGGTCAGGGTCGAGTTGACCATGGCCTTGGCCCGGGCTCTGGGCGTGCTCGACGCGCCGAACGTCTCCGAGCTCAAGCCGGCGCCGGCGGATGACGCCCTGCTGAGGCTGGTGCACACCGCGGACTACATCGCCGCGGTGCGACGCAACGAGGCCAGCAGCCGGCACGGGCTCGGTACACCGGACGACCCCGTCTTTCCGCATATGCACGAGGCCTCCGCGCTGGTCGCCGGGGCCACGGTCGCGGCCGCCCGCGAGGTCTGGGAGGGTCGCGCGCAGCACGCGGTCAACGTCGCCGGCGGGCTGCACCACGCGATGCGGGACTACGCCTCGGGCTTCTGCCTGTACAACGACCCGGCCATCGCCATCGCCTGGCTGCTGGCCTCGGGCGCCCGCCGGGTGGCCTACGTCGACGTCGACGTCCACCACGGCGACGGCGTGGAGGCCGCGTTCGCCGACGATTCGCGGGTGATGACGATCAGCCTGCACGAGACCGGCCGTTTCCTCTTTCCTGGCACCGGCTTCCCGGAGGACACCGGTGTCGCGGGCACGTCGGTGAACGTGGCACTTCCCATCGGCACCACGGACTCCGGGTGGTTGCGGGCGTACTCCGGGGTCGTGCCGCCGCTGGTGCACGCCTTCGCCCCCGACGTGCTGGTCACCCAGCATGGCTGCGACAGTCACGCGCTGGATCCCCTGGCGCATCTGTCGCTGAGTGTCGACGGTCAGCGGGCGTCCTATTCGGCCCTGCACGTGCTGGCCCACGAAGTCTGCGACGGCCGGTGGGTGGCAACCGGTGGGGGGGGCTATGAGCTGGTACAGGTGGTACCTCGGGCCTGGACGCACCTGCTCGCCATCGTGGCCGGCGCGCCGATCGACCCGGCGGCCGAGGTGCCGGCCGAGTGGCGTGAGCTCGCACAGCTACGGACCGGCGAGGTGCCACCGCTGCACATGACCGACGGCCGGCACCCGGCGCACGACCCCTGGGACGACGAGCGACCCGGGGACCGGGTCGACGAGGCCGTGGTGCGGACCCGGCAGGCGGTCTTCCCCTTCCACGGCCTGGACGCCTGATGGTGTCCGCAGCTACCGGGCCGAGCGTGCCCGGGCGCGAGGACCTGCGCGCGCACCTCCTCCGCGGCCGCATCGCCGGGCGGGTCGCCACCTCCCGGCAGAACAATCTGGCGAACTTCGCCCGGTGCAGTGCCCGCTATCCGGGCTACACGTTCGGCCTCGACTACGGTCCCGAGTGGTCCGCCCCGGCCATCCTGGCGATGATGGCCGAGCGGGTGGGCGTGTCGGCTGACCCGAGGTTCACCGCGGGGGTGGACACCATCGACCCGGACCTGACGCTGGACGCGCTGGACCGGATGGCCCAACGGCTGCGGGTCGCGGCGACCCGCCGGCAGCGGGTGCTGGTGGCCACCGGCCATCCCGAGGGGATCTTCGCCATCCACACCGAGGTGGCCGCCGCCCTCGCCCGCAGCGGCGCCACTGTGCTCACCCCGGCGGTCGGAGCGCCAGATGACAGCGAGCCTGGCTGGCGGCGGCGGATCACCTACCTCGGCGGGGTCGCGGTCGTGGTCAGCGCCGGTGGCCCGGACCACACCCATTCACCTCGCCCGATGCGCACCATGCTGGCCGCGCTGGCGGCCGACGGTCACCCCGCGCCGGACCTGGTTGTCGCCGACCACGGCTTCGCCGGCGCAGCGGCCCAGGCCGGGCTGGACACCGTTGGGTACGCCGACTGCAATGATCCGGCACTGTTCATCGGCGAGGCGCTGGGCAGGGTGCGGGTGGCCGTCCCGCTGGATGACAACGTGGCACCGCACCTCTACGCGCCCCTGACCGCCTACCTCCTGGCCGGTCTGCTGACCGACCGCTGAGTCGCCCGGTCCGGGGCAGTATGGTCGACATGCCGCCCGGTCTTTCCGGCGCCGGTTTCTCCGTCACATGCAGAAGGGTCAGTTGTGGGTTCGGTCATCAAGAAGCGCCGGAAGCGGATGGCGAAGAAGAAGCACCGCAAGCTGCTGAAGAAGACCCGAGTTCAGCGGCGCAACAAGAAGTAGCTTGCCGTGGCCGACACGGCGCAGGCTGGCTACTCCTGGGTGACGTTTCTGTCCGACTACGGGTTGGACGACGTCTTTGTCGGGGTATGCAAGGGCGTGATGGCCCAGCGGGCGCCCCATCTGCGCATCCTGGATATCTGCCACCTCATCGAGCCGCAGGACGTCCACCAGGGGGCCGCGGTCTTCGCCTCCGCGGTGGCCTACCTGCCGAGGGCTGTCCACCTCGCCATGGTCGATCCGCTGTCAGCCGAGACGGTGCGCGGTGTGGCGGTCTCCACCGGCGACGGGTCGGTGCTTGTCGGTCCGGACAACGGGGTGCTGTCCCTGGCCTGGGAGGCACTCGGCGGTGCGCGCACCGCGCGTGCGGTGACGAACGCGGAGCTGTGGCTGCCCCGGCACACTGGCACCTTCCGCGGCCGGGACGTCTTCTCACCCGTGGTCGCCCATGTCGCCAACGGGCGGTCGTTGGATGAGCTCGGCCCGGTTCTTGATCCGGCCGAGCTCGTCCGCATCCGAGTGCGGCCGCCGAGTGTGGATGACGACCACGTGCACGGCGAGGTGGTCAACGTCGACCACTTCGGCAATCTCTCACTCAACGTCGTCCGATCTGACCTGGAAGCCGCCGGAATGACGCTGGGTGACACCGTCGAACTCCGGTGTTCGGGTCGGACGAAGGCTGTGCCCTTCCGGCTAACCCACGGCGAGGTCCCACCCGGGCGGCTCGCCCTGTGCGAAGATTCCTTCCGAGCTGTCATGATCGCGGCCAACCTGGGTAGTGCCACGGCTGCGCTGTGTGTCGGTCGCGGCGACCCCGTGGTCATCTCCCGGATGGCCCAGCGGCCGTTGCGCCCCCGGGCCTCGGACCGGACCGGCGACTGAGTGCGCCTAGACTAGGTGCGCATCACCTCGGACCGCTGCCCGGTCCGGTGCGTTGCGTCGATGGGCTCCGGCGATGAGGGCCCGGGAGAAGGGAGCGTGCCCTTCATGCCGACGTCGCCGGCAAGGAAGTCGAGAACCGCCCGGACAGCAGGATCTGAGGCGCCACCCAACGAGACGCCGCGGGTTGTGCTGGTGACCGGCGTCGCCAGGTATTTCGGCGCCCGACTGGCAGCGATTCTGCAGGCTGACCCGACCATCGACCGGATCATCGGGGTCGACATGGTGCCGCCGGCGCCGGCGCTGGCGGCCGGCCTCGGCCGCACTGAGTTCGTCCGAGCCGACATCCGCAACCCGATCATCGCGAAGGTCATTGCGTCCGCCGCCGTGGACACCGTGGTGCACATGAACGTCATCGCCACCCCGCTGGATGCCGGCGGCCGGACGGCGATGAAAGAGATCAACGTGATCGGCACGATGCAACTTCTCGCCGCCTGTCAGAAGGCGCCCACCGTGCGTCATCTCGTGGTCAAGTCCACGACCGCGGTATACGGCTCCTCACCACGCGATCCGGCACTGTTCACCGAGGACCTGGAGCCGCGAGCGTTGCCGCGTGCTGGCTTCGCCCGCGACGCCGTGGAGGTGGAGGGGTACGTCCGTGGCTTCGGGCGGCGTCGGCCGGACGTCACGCTGACCGTCCTGCGCTTCACCAACTTCATCGGTCCGTTGGTGGACACCCCGCTCACCCGCTACTTCTCCCTTCCCGTCGTGCCCACTGTCCTCGGGTTCGACCCGCGGCTGCAGTTCTGCCACGAGACCGATGGGCTGGAGGTGTTGCGCCGGGCGACGCTGGAGGAGCACCCCGGCACGTTCAACGTCGGCGGCGACGGTGTCCTGCTGCTTTCGCAGGCCATCCGGCGGGCCGGCCGGTTGTCGCTGCCGGTGCTGACGCCTGCCGTGACCGTCGTCGGTCAGGTGCTCCGCCGGGCCGGGCTGGTTGACTTCTCCCCGGAACAGATGCGCTTCCTGCTCCATGGGCGGGCCGTCGACTACGGCCAGTTGCACAATGTCTTCGGCTACCAGCCGGCTTACACCACAGTCGAGGCCTACGATGACTTCGTCTCCGCCCGGATCGCGCCCGTCATTCCACCGGCCGTCGTGGAGCGCGTGGAACGAGCGGCCCGACGACTGCCCGGCATGTCGTCGGACATCGACACGGGAAGCGCCCAGGATCTCGACGCCGACCTACCCATGCCGGTTCCGGCGGGAGGATGACCCATGCCTGACGCCCGGGTGATACAACTCGGTGGCGGCGGACGCTCCGCGCCCTCCACCGCCGCCCACAACGGTGCCGGCGCGACCGCCGCCACAGAGCCCGAGCAGGTTTCGGCAGCACCGGGGCGGGAAGAGCAGGCTAGCGAACCGGAGACCGGCCGGGTCGCCGGCGAGCCGGGTGCGGACAGAGCGGCGGGCCGGGCGGGCACCGCCGGGACCGATCCGCTGCCGAGCGCGGTCGGGAGCGCTTTGGGTTTTCTTCGCCGTCGGTTCACCGGGGACTACCCGGTCGATGACTTCGGGTTCGACCCGGAGCTGACCTCCTCCGTGCTCCTCGCGCCGGCGCGGCCGCTCTACGAGCACTACTTCAGGGTCGAGACCCGCGGCATGGAACACGTGCCGGACGTTGGTTCGGCCCTCTTGGTCGCCAACCACTCCGGCACGATTCCGTTGGACGCGGTAATGACCCAGTTGGCGCTGCTGGACTACCATCCGGCGCACCGTCACCTGCGGATGCTCGGCGCTGACCTCGTCTTCCGGCTGCCCATCGTCTCCTCGTTGGCGCGCAAGGGAGGTGCCACCCTGGCCTGCAACGCCGACGCCGAGCGACTGTTGGCCAGCGGCCATCTGGTCGGTGTCTGGCCAGAAGGCTTCAAGGGCATCGGAAAGCCGTTTTCCGAGCGGTACAAGTTGCAGCGATTCGGTCGCGGCGGCTTTGTCTCGGCGGCGCTGCGCACCGGCAAACCGATCATTCCGTGCAGCATCATCGGCGCG
Organism: Frankiaceae bacterium; assembly: GCA_017882785.1. Lineage (GTDB taxonomy): Bacteria > Actinomycetota > Actinomycetes > JADGOV01 > JADGOV01 > JADGOV01. Next base: position 29,648 of record JADGOV010000017.1, on the reverse strand, counting down.
GAGGAAATCTATCCGATCATCGGCAATGCCAACTGGCTGGCCCGGTTGCTCGGCCTACCGTACGTGCCGGTGACGCCGACCTTCCCGTTGCTGGGGGCCCTCGGGATGGTGCCGCTGCCGTCGAAATGGATCATCGAATTCTCAGAGCCGATCGAGACAGCGAATCTCGGCGGCCCGGTGGCCGCCGAGGACCCGATGCTGGTTTTCAACCTCACCGACCAGGTGCGCGAGACTATCCAGTCGACGCTCTACAAGCTCCTGATGCAGCGTCGCTCAGTGTTCTTCTGAGTAGTCCGTCCGGGCCCTTGCGGGCAACCCCGGGGACGGGAAAAGTAGGTGGCCGGCCGGTGACGTCGGGTCCGATTGGTGCCGCGAGCCCGTGTCTGAATATGACGCAGGAGTTTCGAGCACCCAGGATTGTTGCCCAGAGCACGTACCCCAGAGTTCACATCGCGAGGCTCCGGTCCGGTCTTCGACGACGATCGGTAGGAGGCCTCGATGGATGTGGTGGTGGAGCGCTGCGCCGGGTTGGACGTGCACAAGGACACGGTGGTGGCCTGTGTCCGGGTTCCCGCGCCGGGCGGTGGCAGGCGGCGTGCCCTACGAGGACTTGGGCGGTGACTACTACCTCAAGCGCAACAGCCCGCCCGCCGCGCCCGCGAGAATTTCAGCGACCTCAAGGCCATCGGCTGGACCGTCCCAGAGAACCCCGACAGCGTCACCTGCGGGCCACCCCGAGCCGCCCGAGCTTCCGCCCATCGCCCATCCTCAGCCTGGCGCCCCGCTCCAGCCGGACCTGCACGCCCTCAAGTGACCCCGTCACCCTTCTTTTCACCCCCGGCGGTCATGCTCTGCCGGTCCGGCTCAGCGCGTTCTTCTCAGGGTGCCGCTCAGCGCTGCTCCCAGCGCACCAGCCAGAGCACCGTGACCATCGGCGCGACGTGCCGGAGGTGTCGGGGAGCCTCGATTGTGCCGGCGCTGCAGAGCCACGCCGGCGATCACACCGCCGGTGAAAGCGCCGACCCCGGCAGCGGTCGGGATGGCGTACAACGCAGCCTTGCGACCCGTGCGGAAGTCGCGAATCTCCCAGCCGCGCGTCCGTGCCTCGCGCCGCAACTCGCTATCCGGGTTGACGGCGACCGCATGCCCGACCAGGGACAACATCGGTAGGTCGTTGGCCGAGTCGCTGTAGGCGGAGCAGCGGGCGAGGTCCAGCCCTTCCCGCTCGGCCAACGCCTTGACGGCCTCCGCCTTCGCCGGGCCGTGCAGCGGCTCCCCGACGAGATGTCCGGTATAGGCACCATCCTCACTCTCAGCGACGGTACCGAGCGCACCGGTGAGTCCGAGCCGGTTGGCGATCACCTGTGCCAGTTCGACGGGCGTCGCCGTGACGAGCCACACGCGTTGGCCGGCGTCGAGGTGCTGCTGGGCTAGGGCCCGTGTACCGGGCCAGATTCGTTCCGCCATCAACTCGTCGTAGATTTCCTCACCGAGCCGGACGATCTCACTGACCTCCATGCCGGCGACGAAGCTGAGCGCCGCCTCCTTGGTCTGCGCCATGTCCTCGGGCCTCTCCCCGCTGAGGCGAAAGGCGATCTGCTGCCAGGCGAACCTGGCCAGGTCCCGGGTCGTGAAGTACTTCCGCGCCGCCATCCCCCTGGCGAAGTGGTAGATCGACGCGCCCATCATCATGGTGTTGTCCACGTCGAAGAACGCCGCACTGCGCGCATCGGCAGCGGCGGGCGGGCTCCCTGCCGCCTCCACCTCGGCCGCCGCCGCGGCGGCCGCACCAGCCCGGATGGCGCTGTCGGCGCCTCGCCGGTGGCGTCGCAGCCGCTCCATGCCGCACTCCTCTACCGCCTGGGGGGTCAGGGCTCCTCAGCCTAAAGGCTGCCGACAAGTGTCGGCAGCGTCCTTCTCGGGCGTCCCTTGGTCACGCTGCAGCGTGACGGTGGCGAACAGGACCTTCCCCGGCCTTCGCCAGCATGCACCGCACGCGGCGGGTGTAGTCGTGCACCCGCAGGGTCCCGATGCCGGGCAGCGTCACCACCGCCACACCTCGGCCCGCCACGCCAAGCCTGTCACGCAAGCCCGTCACGCTCACCTCGGCGTTCCCGGCAGCGTCCAGGCGAAGCCCCGTCCCGCGAGGTCCCTCCTCGCGTTGAACTGGTTGATCAGGTCGAACCCGGACTGTCGCTTGCCACCGGGATGGGACGCTTAATGCTCAGCACGGTCTTGACCAGGCGCAGATCTCACCGAAGCTGGTACCAGTCCGACCTGCCCGACGCAGCGTGGGTTCCGCTGGTGCCGCGAGACCACGATCAGCTCGGGCGGCCGATCGGCGCCGGCGGCTGCGCGAGTACCTCGACGCCATCTTCTAATGTTCACGCGCTGGACACGCCGCGGCGTGTGGGACCGGCTCCTCGTCGGCTTGCCCGAGAGCGCCCGGGGGCCGGGCGCCGAAGCAGGCCGCCAGCGGCGACTAACTCCCTGACGCGACGGTCGAGACCGGGGACTGCTGTGGTGCCGGCCCGGCGTAGGTTGCGGCGGACCCCGCGATGGCCTTGCTCTGGGACGGGGTTGCCGCTCCCGAATCGGGGGGGCGGCGGTGGTCGCTGTGCCGGACAGGGGGTGGGTCTGAGGTGCTCGGTGTGGGGGACGGCGCGGGTGAAGGGATGAAAGTCGGCGCGGAGGTCGGCGCAGGGGTCGGCGCGGAGGTCGATGGGGGAAGCGTGCTCGGCGCTGGTGTACTGCCGCTCGGAGCGGACGTCGAGGTGTCCGGCGGCAGCGGAACCTCGGTCGTCGGCGATGAGCCGGGGTCCGGCTTGGTGTCGCCCGGCGGTGTTGGGCCTCCCACGGCAGGCGGGGACGTCGTGGGCGGCAGCAGCGGGAGAGTGGCGCCCGCGTCCGGTGAGGCGGTCGTCGCCGACGTGGGTGGGATGGTCTCGAGGATCGCGTCGAGCTGGTTCCCCATCGTCTCGGTCGCCGAGGTGACAGGCTCGGCCGGCATCGTCAACTCCGCGACGGACGTCGCCAGCGTGCATGTCCCCAAGCACGGTATCGCCCCCAGCGGGTCCGAGGCGATAGTCACCCCGCTCCCGCCGGCGCGCGACCCGTGGCGGCAGCGGACGGTGCAGCTGACCTTCTGGAGCCAGTCCGCTCGGTTGTTGACAATGACGAGCAGGGCCATCGAACGGGCAGCCACGGGCTTAGCACCGACGGGCAGCATCGTCAGGATGGCGCGAAGGTCAGAGAACTGCTGGCGGGAGTAGCCGTTGAGGTACCGCAGCGGCCCCTCGTCGCCGGAGGACCGCCACGCCTCGGTCAGGTCCTTGGTGCCGGCGACAGTCTGCTCGGCCATCCGCCTCAGGGTATCCACGACGAGCGCGCTGGGTGGGCCGTCGGCCTCGAGGGACGCCGCCACCGGCTGTCTGGGCAGCGGCGCGACTGCGTTGGGCCCGGCCGCGCCCGCTCTGTCCTGGGTGACGAGCGCGTCGACCTCGCGCACCCGGGTGGCGGCGAAGGCCAAGTGTCGCTTGCCTCGGTCGACGTCGCCGAAGGTCGCTGCCAGCTGAACCGCCTCAGCGAGGGACTTCACCCGGTAGAGCGGCTCGCCTGGCAGCGCGCGGTTACCGCCGATGGCCACCAGGGCGAACACGAGCAGCACGACGGTCACCATCCCGGTGACCAACGCCAGTCGACTCTGTCCTCGAGACTTCCGGTGCTGCCCCATCTCCGACCGCGCGGTTGGTGCGCCCTGGGGATTTCCGGGCGACTGCACCGCGGCGACCGCCAGCAGGCGTCGGCGCACCCGCTCCCGGGAGGCGGTGGACATCGTCACCGGGGGTTGTGGCAGAGCACGCGCCAGGGTCACCAGCGATCGGGATGCGGCGTCGGGCTCGGCCCCGCCGTCCAGCGCACGCGCGAAGGCTTCGGCGCGCCGACGGGTGTGCGGGGACTGGATCACCGGCGCCGCCTCCCTTCAGGTGTGTGCGCTGCCTGACGTGTGCGACAAGGGTTACTCCGGCCACACGTGCCTTCCGATCGGGACAACGAGGCATACCGGGCGGGAGTTACGCGCAGCGCCCCGGAATCCACCGTTTGGCCGAGGCCAAGCCGATGCCAGGGCCGGTGCTCGGGCTGCACCGAGGGGGTCACCGGTGGAAGTCCGCTGGCAATAGCCGTGCGAGGGAGCGTACGGCTCGGTACTGCAGGGCCTTCACCGCGCCGGCGCTCTTGTCCATGGCGAGCGCGGTCTCGGTCAACGAGAGACCCTCGAAGAAGCGCAGGACGATGCACTCCTGCTGCTCGGACCCAAGTTCGCGGACAGCGTCGAGGAGCGCGGCGTTCGTCAGGCCCCCGATCACCTGTCCCTCCGGTCCGGCCGCGAGCTCCTCGGCGTCGGCCTGCAGCATGTCGGCGGTGGGCAGTTCGAGTCGGAAGCGCGCTGACTTGTAGTGGTCGGCCACGAGATTGCGGGCGATCGTGATCAGCCAGGCCCCGAAGTCCCGCCCCTGCCAGGTGAAGGATGAGATCCGCCGCAGCGCCCGCAGGAACGTCTCACTCGTGAGGTCCTCGGCGAGTGCGACGCTCCCCACCCGGTAGTAGGTGTAGCGATAGATGAGCGTGACGTACCGGTCGTAGAGCTGACCGAAGGCCTCGGCCTGGCCCTGCTGGGCTTCGGCGAGGAGCGTCCTGACAGTCTCCCTGTCCTGGTCCCTGTCCGCGGCGAGCTCGGTGTCCTCCTCCTCCTCCTCCTCCTCCTCGAGGTCGAGGTCGAGGTCAGCCACGTTGCCCCGGCCGTTGACCGTCAGGGACCCCTCGACCACCGAGGGAAGCCGACGACGTCGATCCGGTGTCTCCGTCGCCGACGACACGAGACGCTGCCAGCTGACGCCCCCGGCGCCGGCCCATGCCGGTGTCAGCCGCCGGCCCCGAACGCCGGGGACCCGCGTGCCCAGTGCGGAGTGCGCGAGGGCCGTCGACAGACCGAGTAGCCGGGCCGTCAACAGCTCGCGACGTGCACGCTGGGCACGCCGAAGTCGGCCGAGTCCCGCCCCCCGTGTGAGGCGGCTGGCCGGCCGAGGCGACATCGTGTCTCCGGGAGTCCGGTTGAGGGTCCGGGTCAAAGGATCGCGATCGAGCCCGGGGATGAGGTCGAACCCGCCTATTGTGCCTGCAGGAACGCCGAACGCTCGATGCGGCCGGTCGCAGGGCCGGCGGGGCCGCTGCTTGCAACTGTGAAACACTACCGGCAGACGGACAAAGCCCGACGGGCCAGCGGCGCCGATCGGTCAGCGTGCCCTGAGGAGGTCTGGACGATATGGGTCTTCCCGGCACGGGCGAGGGCGGAGTCGGCAACCTCTCTGATCTCGTCCGGCGCGCCGCCCATGTGTTTCCGGACAAGGTGGCCCTGCTCTTCCGTGAGGATGCCGTGAGTTGGGCTGAGCTGGATCGGCGCGTGGACGCGGTAGCCGCCGGCTTGCAGTCCCGCCCGCTCAACCGGGGAGACCGTGTCGCCCTGCTCCTGGGCAACACACCCGACTACGTGGCGGCCTATTTCGGCATCCTGCGCGCTGGCCTGGTCGCGGTGCCGATCAACACCGCCTACACCGCTGACGAGTTGACCTACCTCCTCAGCGACTCCGGCACCCGAATGGCGCTGTGTGGGCGGGCCGCCGCTCCCGTGGTCACCGCCTTGAGCGAGATCTTGTCGAGCCTGGAGACCGTGCTGGTCACCGACACCGCCGCGGTGTCGGGCACCGCGACCTACGACGAGTTGCTACTGCCAGACCGTCCCGTAGAGCCGGTGACGGGCGGTGAGGACCTGGCGGTGTTGATGTACACGTCTGGAACCTCCGGGCGACCCAAGGGCGCCATGCTGAGCCACCGTGCCTTGATCGGGAACCTCGAACAGACCGCCCGGATCCGGCCGCGGACGATCGACGCCGACGACATCGTGTTGCTCGTGCTGCCGCTGTTCCACATTTACGGTCTCAACGGTGGCCTCGGCGAAGTTGCCTTCCACGGTGCCACCGGCGTCCTGGTCGAGCGGTTCGACCCGGTGGAGACCCTCGCGGACATCAGCCGACACAGCGTGAGCACCGTCATGGGCGCGCCGCCGATGTTCATCGCCTGGTCGATGCTGCCCGGCGTCGGGGAGGCGTTCCAGACCGTCCGGCTGGCCGTCTCGGGCGCCGCACCGCTACCGCCGGCGGTGCACCGCTCGATGCTCGAGCAGACCGGGCACCACGTCTTCGAGGGTTACGGCCTGACCGAGACCGCGCCGGTGCTTACAACGACGTTGACCAGCGAGGAACCCAAGTCGGGCTCGATCGGTCGGCCCATCCCCGGGGTCGAGCTCCGGCTGCTCAACGACGACCGATCCGAAGTGGAGGAGGACGACCCCGGCGAGATCGTCGTGCGCGGGGTGAACCTGTTCTCCGGCTACTGGCCGGACGGGCGGGAAGGCCCGGACGGCGAGGGTTGGCTGGGCACCGGCGATGTCGCGTACGCCGATGATGACGGCGATCTGTTCCTCGTCGACCGGATGCGGGAGTTGATCCTGGTCAGCGGGTTCAACGTCTACCCGCGTGAGGTTGAGAACGCGCTGAGCCAACATCCGGACATCGCCGAGGTGGCGGTCATCGGCATCGCGCACCCCTACACCGGCGAGTCGGTCAAAGCGCTCGTGCGGCTGCGGGAAGGTGCCCGGCTCTCGGCCGAGGATGTCATCGAGTACGGAGCCCTGTCGCTGGCCCGCTTCAAGTGCCCGACGACCGTGCAGTTCGTCACCGAGTTCCCGCATACCGCGACCGGCCGGGTGGCGAAGGGCCAGTTGCGGGCGGCGGAGGCAGCCGGGGCGGGGGTAGCTGCCGCCGACGACGGTGCGGGGGTCCTCTGAGCGTCGGTGACGGGGTCGAAGTGGGACATGTGGCACATGTCCCACATCGCCTCACGCTGCTCACGAAGCCCGGATGCCACCTCTGCGACGACGCGCGCACGGCCCTGCGGGGGCTGGCTGTCGAGTTCGGCGTCGTGATGGAAGAACGGGACATCACCGCCGACCCGGTGGACTACCGTCGCTGGGCGGACTGGATACCCGTCACACTCCTCGACGGCGAGGAGTACGCGGTGTTCGCCGTGGACGAGGAACGCCTGCGTCGAGCGCTGGAGGGCTAAGCGGGCACGCCGGTCACAATCGCTCACTTTGTGCGGCGGTTCACAACCGCGTAACCTGACCGCATAACCCCCTCGGCCGTCGGAGGACGGAAGTGAGCTTGTGACCCTGTCGGCACCTTCCGTCGGGTGGGAGTACCGGAGCAGGGCTCTTCAGCATGAACCCTCAACGATGAGCCATCCAGCATGAACATTCCAGCATGAACATGGTGGCCGTCGGCCTCTCCCATCGGTCCGCACCTGTGGATCTGCTGGAACGGGCTGCCCTGGTCGGCGACGAGGCCGCCAAGCTGCTTGCCGACCTAGGCGGCTGCCTGCACGTCGAGGAGGCTGTCGTCCTTGCCACCTGCAACCGGGTGGAGGTCTATGCCGAGGTGTCGAAGTTCCACGCCGGTGGGCAGGAGATTTCCGAGCTTCTGTCCCGGGCCAGCGGGCTGTCTCTCGACGAGTTGTCACCGCACCTGTACCTGCACTACGAGGACAGCGCGGTCGCGCACCTGTTCGCCGTCGCGGCCGGCCTGGATTCGATGGTGGTCGGTGAGAGTCAGATCCTGGGCCAACTGCGAGCCGCGCACCGCTTGGCCCGAGCCGAGGGGACAGTCGGTCGCGGCATCGGGGAGTTGGTGCAGCAGGCGCTGCGCGTGGGGAAACGGGTGCACGCCGAAACCGGCATCGACAGGGCAGGAGCCTCCGTCGTCGCCGCCGCGCTCGAGGAAGCCACGCTCACTGTCGGCTCGCTGGTGGGCCTGCGGGCCGTCGTGATCGGCGCCGGGTCGATGGGGGCGCTGGCGTCGGCCCTGCTGCGCCGTGGTGGCGTGGCTGAGCTGGTGATCGCCAACCGGACGATGCCGCGGGCCGAGCGGCTGGCCGACACCTACGACGGGCGAGCTGTGCGGCTGCCCGACGTCCCGGCCGAGGTGGCCGTCGCCGACCTCGTGCTCTCCTCCACCGGCTCGACCGGCCTCGTGCTCCGCGCGCCGGCCGTGGCGGCGGCGATGGCGCATCGGACCCAACGCCCGCTGGCGATCGTGGACCTGGCCCTGCCGCACGATGTCGACCCGGCTGTCCGGCGGGTGCCGGGGGTCAGGCTGGTCGATCTCGCCACCCTCGGCGAGGCGCTGCGCGATGCTTCTGCCGGCCGGGACATCGCGGCCGCCCGGGACATCGTGGCCGAGGAGGTGGCGGCGTTCCTGGGCTGGCAGCGGTCGGTGCAGGTCGGGCCGACCGTCGCGGCTCTTCGGGACAAGGCCTCGGCGGTAGTGGCCGCGGAACTGGCCCGGCTGAACAACCGGCTGCCCGACCTGGGGGACCGGGAACGCGCGGAGGTGGCCAACGCCGTCCACCGGGTCGTGGACAAGCTGCTGCACGCGCCCACTGTCCGGGTGAAGGAATTGGCCGGACGACCCGGCGGTCACGCCTACGCCGAGGCCCTTCGCGCGCTCTTCGACCTGTTCCCGGAGGGGACGTGAGCCGGTGATGACCGTATCCGCCGACACCCTCCGGGTGGGGACGCGCCGGTCCGCCCTGGCCAGGGCTCAGTCGGGCGCGGTCGCGGCCGCGTTGGGGCACGTCAGCGGGCAGCCGGTGGAGGTGGTCGGGATCTCCACGTACGGCGATGTTGCGCCGGGCGCGATCGCCTCGCTCGGCGGCACGGGCGTCTTCGTCAGCGCGCTGCGAGAGCGACTGCTGGCCGGTGAGATCGATCTGGCGGTGCACTCCTACAAGGATCTTCCTACCGCTCCCCAGCCGGGCCTGACGATCGCGGCCGTGCCGCCTCGCGAGGACCCACGGGACGTGCTGGTGTCCGGCGTCGGTCCGTCACTGGCTCGCCTCCCGCACGGTGCCCGCATCGGGACGGGAGCCCCGCGACGGGCGGCCCAGATTCGGGCGTTTCGGCCCGACCTGCAGGTGGCCCCGCTTCGGGGCAACGTGGGCACCCGGATCGGCGCGGTCGCCTCCGGCCGGCTCGACGGGATCGTTCTGGCCCGGGCCGGCCTGGCGCGCCTGGGTCGGCTTTCGGAGGTCACCGAGGTGCTGGACCCCTCGGTCATGCTGCCGGCCCCCGCGCAGGGGGCGCTCGCGGTGGAGTGTCGAGCGGACGACACCGGGCTGCGGGAGCTCCTGGCCCACCTCGACTGCTCCTCGAGTCGGGCCGCGGTGACCGCCGAGCGGACCTTGCTCGCGGCCGTGGCTGCCGGTTGCACCGCCCCGCTCGGCGCGCTCGCCGAGTTGAGTGACGATTCTCTGACGCTACGGGCGGTCATCGCGGCCCACGACGGAGCCCGGGTGCTGCGGATGTCCCTGACCGGCGCGGTAACCGCCGCTGCGGAACTGGGACACCGCCTCGCCACAAGTCTGCTGGCCGCTGGGGCGGCGAAACTCCTGGAAGAGAGATGACCACCATGACTGCCAAGACTGTCCGGCAGCCCGCCGGGAGCGTCGCCTTTGTCGGCGCCGGGCCGGGTGATCCCGGCCTGCTCACCGTGCGCGCCGCCGAGTTGCTGGCGGGCGCCGATCTCGTCGTATCCGACACCGCGGTGCCGCCGGAGGTGCTGGCGTGTTGCCTGCCGGCAGGAGAGGTCCTGCCGGCAGCGGAGGGCACCCCGGCCGAACGGGTGCAACCCGCGATCGCCGCGGCGAAGTCGGGGCGGCAGGTCGTGCGGCTGGTGGCCGGGGACCCGTTCAGTTTCGGCGGCGCCGCGGAGGAGGCGGCGGCCTGCGTCCGAGCGAGAGTGCCGTTCGAGGTGGTACCGGGCGTCCCCGCGGCGTTGGCTGTCCCGGCCTACGCCGGCATCGCCTTGCCCGCCGAGAAAGCCGGCGGGGAACTGCGCATCGTGGATCCGGCGGCCGGCACCCCGGACTGGACCTCCTTGGCCGTTGGCCGCGCACCGGTCACGATGCTCGCCCGGGTGGACGCGGTGCCGGCCGCCGCCGCGGCGCTGATCGAGCACGGCGCGGCGGCTGAAACACGGATCGCGGTCACGGTCGCCGGCACCACGGTGGCCCAGCAGACAGTCATCAGTACGCTCGCCGAGGTGTCCACCGACCTGGCGGCGCATCGGTTGGTGGGGGACGCGGTCACCGTCGTGGGTAACGCGGTGGCCAGCCGGGACCGGCTCTCCTGGTTCGAGACCAAGCCGCTGTTCGCCTGGCAGCTGCTGGTGCCCCGCACCAAGGAGCAGGCCGCGACGATGTCGGACCTGCTGCGCTGTTACGGCGGGATACCGGTCGAGGTGCCGACCATCGCTGTCGAGCCACCACGCACACCGGCCGCGATGGATCGGGCGGTGAAGGGACTTGTCTCCGGACGGTACCTGTGGGTGGCCTTCACCTCGACGAACGCGGTCCGTGCCATGCGGGAGAAGTTCGAGATCCTCGGATTGGACGTACGGGCCTTCGCCGGCATCCGACTGGCCGCGATAGGGGAGGCCACCGCCGACGCGTTGCGCTCCTGGGGGATCGAGCCAGAGCTGGTGCCGACCGACCAGCAGAGCAGCGCCGGTCTGCTCGAGGTGTGGCCGGCCTATGACGACGTGTTCGATCCCATCGACCGGGTGTTGCTGCCGCGGGCCGATATCGCCACCGAGACGCTGGTTGCCGGGCTGACCGAGTTGGGCTGGCAGGTGGATGACGTCACGGCCTACCGCACCGTGCGCGCCGCCCCGCCGGCCGCGGAGATCCGGGACGCGATCAAGGGTGGGGGCTTCGATGCCGTGCTCTTCACTTCCTCCTCCACCGTCCGGAACCTGGTGGGCATCGCCGGTAAGCCGCATGCATCGACGGTGATCGCGGTCATCGGCCCGCAGACCGCCAGGACCGCAGAGGAACTCGGCCTCCGGGTGGACGTGCTGGCCCCGGAGGCGACCGTGTCGGCGCTGGCCGAGGCCACGGCGACGTTCGCGGTGGAGCGTCGCCGCAGCGGGGAACTCGGACGCCCGAGCGCGCGCTCGGCCAAAGGGCGGGCCGCGAAACCGGCCAAGGCCGTCAAGCCCGCCGCGCGCTGATGGCCCTGATGGCCGGGGCGGCTATCGGCATGGCGGGCTTTCCGGTGCACCGGCCACGTCGGCTCCGCCGTACTCCGGCGCTGCGGAGGCTGGTCGCCGAGACGAGGCTGACGCCGCCGGACCTCGTGCTTCCACTCTTCGTCAAGGAGGGGCTGGACGAGCCCGCGCCGGTCGCCTCAATGCCGGGAGTCGTTCAGCACACCATCGTGTCCCTGCGAAAGGCCGCAGTCGACGCGGTGGCGGCCGGGGTCGGCGGCCTGTTGTTGTTCGGCATCCCGGCGGTGAAGGACGCACGGGGCAGCGCTGCTGACGACCCGGGCGGGGTCGTGCAGAGGGCGCTCGCTGATCTCGAGGCCGAGGTCGGCGACGCCACGGTGCTGATGACGGATCTCTGCCTGGACGAGTACACAGAGTCAGGGCATTGCGGATTGCTGACCACGGCCGGCGACGTGGACAACGATGCGACGCTGGAGCGTTACGCTGCCATCGCGATCGCCCAGGCGGCGGCGGGCGCCCATGTCGTCGCGCCGAGCGGGATGATGGACGGCCAGGTGGCCGCGATCCGGAGCGCCCTGGACGGCGGCGGCTTTCCCGAGGTGGCGATCCTCGGCTACTCCGCGAAGTACGCCTCCGCGTTCTACGGTCCGTTCCGGGACGCCGCGGAGTGTGCGCCACAGTTCGGCGACCGGGCGGGCTACCAGCAGGACTCCGCGAACGGCGACGAGGCGCTGCGCGAGGTGGCACAGGACCTCGCCGAGGGTGCCGACGCGGTGATGGTAAAACCGGCCCTGGCCTACCTCGACGTCGTTCGGCGGGTTGCGGACGCCGTCGCTGTGCCGGTCGCCGCCTACTCGGTGTCCGGGGAGTACGCGATGGTCGAGGCGGCCGCCCAGCGCGGTTGGATCGACCGGGAGCGCAGCATCCTGGAGACTTTGACCGGCATTCGCCGGGCCGGCGCCGACCTGGTGATCACCTATTGGGCGACGGAAGCAGCCCGGCTGGTGGCGTGACAGGCTCCTGCAGCGGGTAACGGCGGGGTATGGGTGACTTCGAGAAGTCCGGGCTGGTGCATGCGCCGGCGCAGCAGCTGTTCGACTTCCTCTCCGACGTGCGCAACCTGCCCCGCTACCTCGCCAGGATGACGTCCGCGGAACCGGCGGGGGAAGGCGTGCATGTCGAGGCAGTGGGGCCGGGAGGTCGACACGAGGCTGGCGATGCATGGTTTCGAGTGGATGACGCCACGCGACGGATCGCCTGGGGGTCCGAGGGTGTTACGGACTACCGGGGTGAGCTCGAGGTGTCCGGCGATGACGCCGCGAGCACGGTGACCATACGGTTGCACACCGGTTTCGAGGGCGGGGACACCGACGCGGACCTGGAGGGCGCACTGGCCAACATCCAGCGCCTCGTCGAGAGTGGCGACGTGCCTAGTCCCTGACGGGGCCGCCGGGTCCGGTCAAGGGCGGCTCGGCGAGTAGCCCGGCCAGTGTGGCTTCGGTGCCGCCCGCCACCTCGACGACCTTCGTCCGACTGGTCGCGCCGGTGACCAGCGTGACCGCGGAGCGCCGGACGCCGAAGGCTCGGGCGAGCGCAAGGAGAGCGGCCTCCGTCGCCGCGCCGTCGACCGCGCGGGCGTTCACCCGGACGATCAGCGCGCCGCCGAACTCACCACCGACGCTCGTACGAGGCGATCCGGGCCGAACCCGGATGGGGATGCGCACGGCACCAGTGTCGCGGGGCCTCACCTGTCGGCGCGGCCGTGCCCGACAGCGGCGCTCGCGGGTGGTGGCACGGCACCCGCTCGGCCCACCTGGAGCGCGTCGAGGAGCGTCCGGGTGGCGGCGGCGACCGCGTCGACCCCCTGGTCGAACGCGGCGACATTGTGTTGGGCGGGGGTGCGGTAGCCGCTCACCTTGCGCACGTACTGCAGCGCGGCCTCGTGGACGTCGGAATCCGTGGCCCACTCGACGTGCGGAGGGCGCAGGGTCTTGATGCTGCGACACATGCTGCGAGGCTACCCACTCAAATGGCGGCTACCGTCTGCCCATGACTGACACCGGCCGGGTCGAGGCGTTCAGCGACGGCGTCTTCGCCATTGCCATCACCCTGCTGATTCTCGAGATCAAGGTCCCGGCGGATCTCGGCGGGCGGAGCCTGTGGCACGCACTCGCCCAGGAGTGGCCATCCTTCGCGGCCTACGTCGTGAGCTTCTTCAACATCGGCATCATGTGGATCAACCATCACGCGATGTTCCGACTCATCGCCCGGGTGGATCGCCAGTTGCTGTTCCTCAACCTCAGCCTGCTGCTTGTCGTCGCGTTCGTGCCGTTCCCGACCGCATTAATGGCCGCCTACCTCGATGAGAACTCGCCGGCCTCGCACGTCGCGGCTGCGGTCTTCGCCGGCACCAGCGTCCTGGTGGCCATCGCGTTCACCGCGATGTGGCGATATGTGGTCCGCGACGGCCACCTGCTGCGACCCGGCGTCGACCTGATCGCCGCGCGGGCTACGGTCAGGCGCTTCGGGCTGGGCTTCTTCGTCTACCTCGCCACCGTAGGTCTGGCCTTCATCAGCGCGCCGCTCACGCTTGCCGTCCTCTTCCTCATCGCGGTGTACTACGCGTTCGACCAACTCGCGGTCGACACGCGCCAACAGCGGGGCAGCGCGGCGTAAGCCTCCGCGCGTGCCGAATGTGAGCTGGCACCGAGTGGGCTGCGCGGGGTGCTGCTGGCCGGCGCGGTGGCGACGTGGCGACGTGGCGCACTACGGCCTCTCGGTGAGCTACGCCCCGCCACCCGCCACCTGCGCGCTATCGCTGCTGTGACGGCGACCGCGACCGCGACACTGTGCCAGTTCGACCCGGACCTGCGTGGCCTGTCCGTCCAGCAGATCACGGTCGACGGCCGGCCCGCCTCGTGGCACCGACGCGGCCAGGAGCTGATCATCCGACCCGCACTGCGGCTGCACCCGGGGCAGCGCTTCACCACTGTCGTGTCCTACGCCGGGGTGCCCAGTCCGGTGATCGATCCGGACGGGGCACCGGACGGGTGGATCCCGACCGCGGACGGCGCCCACGTCGCCTCCGAGCCGAAAGGCTCGCCGAGCTGGTATCCGTGCAATGACAACCCCCGGGACAAGGCGGCCTTCGACGTCGTTGCGACCGTGCCGGCCGGCGTGACCGCGATGGGCAACGGCGGCCTGGTGGGACACACGAGCGCACGGGGCCGGAGCACGTTCCGCTGGCGGATGGCACAACCGATGGCCACCTATCTCGCCACCCTCACCGTCGGCCGTTTCGATCTCACCCGCGGCCGGACCCGTGGCGGCGGGCCGACCATCGACGCCGTGGACCCGCGGGAATCCGCCGCGCGGCGCGTGCTGGCCACGCTGCCGGCGATCGTGGACTACTACAGCTCGGTCTTCGGTCGCTACCCCTTCGACTCCGTCGGCGCGGTGGTCGACCACGCCCACCGGGTGGGCTACGCGCTGGAGACCAGAGCCGGCCGCTGTTCGACCGGGCACCCACAGCGGCCACCCTGGCCCACGAACTGGCCCACCAGTGGTTCGGGGACAGTGTGACGCTGCGCACGTGGCCGCAGTGCGGCAGGAGTTCCGGCGCGCGTACGCCACGCCGGCAACGAACACCCGCTTCTTGGAACGCACCGCCTGCTCGGGTCGGTCGGCCGGTGAACCTGTTCGCCGGCTCCGGTCTACAGCCGCGGCGCGATGACTCTGGAGGCGTTGCGGATGCGCATCGGGGCCGCCGACTTCACCCGGCTGCTGCGCCAGTGGGCCGGCGAGCACCGGTATGGGAACGCGACAATCGAGCAGTTCCAGGCGCGCGCGGAGCAGATCTCGGGGAAACGGCTCGGACACTTCTTCGACGCCTGGCTGCGCACCCCGGGAAAACCGGCCGACTGGTAGCACCGCCGGGCAGGTCCCGATACGGGCTTTGCGAGGATGGCGGAATGCCGCCGCCGCCCCGCGATGCCGACGTCGATGCCGACGTCGAGGCCGACGCCCCGGCCAGCGACGCGCTGTTCGCTCGGGCACTTCGGGTGGTGCCTGGTGGGGTCAACTCACCGGTCCGGGCTTTCCGGGCGGTCGGCGGCACGCCGCGTTTCATGGCCAGCGGCACCGGGGCGTACCTGGAAGATGCCGACGGTCAGCGCTACGTGGACCTGGTCTGCGGCTGGGGGCCCATGATCCTCGGGCACGCTCACCCGGCAGTGGTGGCCGCGGTCACCCATGCGGTGGCTCGCGGAACCAGCTTCGGCACCCCGACCGAAGGGGAGGTCGAGCTGGCCGAGGAGATCGTCCGCAGGGTGCCGCCGGTGGACCAGGTCCGCTTGGTCAACTCCGGTACGGAGGCAACCATGTCGGCGATCCGGCTGGCCCGGGGCTTCACGGGTCGGGCTAAGGTGATCAAGTTCGCCGGCTGCTACCACGGGCACGTCGACGCGCTGCTGGCCAGCGCCGGCTCCGGGGTGGCCACCTTCGGTCATCCGGACACCCCCGGAGTCACCGGTGCGGCCACCGCTGACACGATAGTGCTGCCCTACAACGACCTCGGCGCCGTGCAGCAGGCCTTCGACGCCCACGGGCCCGATATCGCCTGCGTCATCACCGAGGCGGCGGCCGCCAACATGGGGGTCGTCCCGCCGCTGCCCGGATTCAACGCCGGCCTCCGCCAGATCACCGAGCGCTACGGCGCGCTGCTCGTCCTGGACGAGGTGATGACGGGTTTCCGGGTCACCGCCGCCGGCTGGTGGGGCCTCGAGGGGGCGATCGAGGGCTGGGCGCCGGACCTGTTCACCTTCGGCAAGGTGATGGGCGGCGGCCTGCCCGCAGCGGCCTTCGGCGGTCGGGCGGAGGTGATGAGCCGGCTGTCCCCGGTGGGATCGGTCTACCAGGCAGGCACGCTGTCTGGAAACCCGATCTCGGTGGCGGCCGGGCTGAGCACGCTGCGGCACTGCACGGCCGACCTGTATAGCCACCTCGATGCCACCTCGGCGGCACTTGCCGAACTGGTGGCGGATGCGCTCACCGCCGCCGGGGTGCCGTTCCGGCTCAACACGGCGGGCAGCCTGTTCTCGGTCTTCTTCGGCGGCGGTGGTGGGCCGGTCCTCGACTTTGCCGCCGCGGCCAGGCAGTCGACCGCCAGGTACGCCGCCTTCTTCCACGCCATGTTACGCCGTGGCGTCTACCTGCCGCCGTCGGGGTACGAGGCATGGTTCGTCAGCGGCGCGCACGACGAGTCCGTCCTGGACCGGGTGGCGGACGCGCTGCCGCACGGCGCTCGGGCGGCCGCCGGCGTTGCCGCATGACCGTGGTCCACCTGCTCCGACACGGTGAGGTGCACAACCCCGACGGCCTGCTCTACGGCCGGCTGCCGCACTTCGGGCTGTCCGAGCTGGGCGTGCGGATGGCCGCTGCTGCCGCCGAGTCGCTGGCCGGACGTTCCGTTGCCTATCTGGTGTGTTCCCCGCTGCAGCGGGCGCTGGAAACGGCAGCACCGATCGCCGCCCGACTGGGCCTGCCCGTCGCGATCGACGAACGGCTCATCGAGCCGACCAACGTCTTCCAGGGCCAGCGCTTCGGCATCGGTGACGGTGTCCTGCGCAAGCCGAGCTCGTGGCGGTATCTTTACGACCCGTTCCGGCCGTCCTGGGGTGAACCGTACCGGCACATCGCGGAGCGGATGACTGATGCCGTCGCGGACGCCCGCCGCAGGGCTCAGGGTGCCGAGGCGGTGTGCGTCAGCCACCAGCTGCCGATCTGGACCTTCCGGCGGGCGGCCGAGGGCCGGCCGTTGTGGCACCATCCGGGGCGTCGGCAGTGCGGACTGGCCAGTCTGACCTCGCTCACCTACCGCGGTGAGCGGCTGGTGTCGATCCGCTACTGGGAACCAGCTGGAGCTTCGTCCCGACTACCCGGAAAGGGAGCCTGATGCTGCAGGGCGAGCAGGTGACGCTGCGCAAGGTACGCCAGGAGGAGCTGCCGACGGTCTACGCTTGGCGCTTCGACGTGGACAACTGGGTGCTCACCGAGGACGAGCCTTACGTCGTGCCGACCTTCGAGCAGTACGTCACAGAGTGGCGCGAATCCAGTGCGCAGCTGGACAGCGCCCAGTTCGGCATGGACGTGCAGGGCCGGCTGGTCGGCCTGTGCGGGCTGTGGGGCATCGACCTGCACAACCGCTTCGCGCACATCGGCATGTCGGTGGGACTGGAGGAACATCGCGGCCAGGGCGCCGGTCGGGACGCGCTGTCGGTGATCACGGACTATGGGTTTCGGCTCCGCGGCCTCAATCGCCTCCAACTGGAGACGCTGGCGGTGAACGAGGCGATGATCCGTACAGCCGTCTCGGTCGGCTACCGCGAGGAGGGTCGGCTGCGGGAGAAGGCGTGGGTCACCGGTGGCTTCTGCGACGAACTGGTCTTCGGCCTGCTCGCATCGGAGTGGCACGGCAAGGGAGACGGGGACGAGAGAGGATAAGGCGTGCTCGTGTCCCCCGGCCGCTCCGCCGCCTCCGCACTGTCAGCCGGGCTGGTCGCCCTGGCGCTGACTGCGACGGGCTGCGTCGGGCAGAACGCGGTCAGCGCGACCGGGGACGGCAGTGGCTACGTCGCCGGGAGCGGGACCGTGCGTCGCTACGCCGAGGGGCATCGCAGGGCTGCCCCGACCGTGCGCGGCGCCACCCTGGAGGGCACGACCCTGGATCTGTCGACCTACCGTGGCCACGTGGTGGTGCTCAACTTCTGGGCGTCGTGGTGCCCGCCATGCCGGGACGAGGCCGCCGGCCTGGCCCAGGTCGAGCGGGACACCGCGGCGCGCGGCGTCCGCTTCGTCGGGGTCAACTTCAAGGATGACGTCGCCAACGCGCGGATCTTCACCCAACGGCGCCAGATCCCCTACCCCAGTCTGTTCGACCGGTACGGCCAGATCATGGTCCGATTCTCGGCCAGCGTGCCACCGGCCGCGATCCCGACCACGCTGATCCTCGATCGGTCGGGCCGCATCGCGGCGAGCATCTACGGCCCGGTGACCTTCACCCGGCTCGCCCCCCTGGTCACCTCGGTGGCCGCGGAACGGTCGGCGTGAGCGGGAGCGGGCTCACCGACACCGTGAGCAGCGGTTCCCTGCTGTTGGCGATGCCGGTGGCGCTGCTGGCCGGTCTGGTCTCCTTCCTCTCACCCTGTGTGCTTCCGCTGGTTCCCGGATACCTGTCCTATGTCACCGGGCTCTCCGGCGCCGACCTGCGCGGGCCGGCCGAGAGTGGCCCCCGCGGTCGCGTCGTGGTCGGCGCCAGCCTGTTCGTGCTCGGCTTCTCGGCTGTCTTCGTCAGCGCCGGCGTCGCCTTCGGTCGGCTCGGCGCCGCGCTGCAGCAGCACGCGCTCGGCCTCAGCCGCATCCTTGGCGGGGTCACCATCGTGCTCGGACTGGCCTTCATGGGGCTCGTCCCGGGACTGGCCCGCGACCTGCGCTTCCACCGGCTGCCACCCGTGGGCCTGATCGGGGCGCCGCTGCTCGGGGTGCTGTTCGGCCTGGGCTGGGCGCCCTGCATCGGTCCGACGTTGGCGGCCGTGCAGACCCTCGCCTTCACCTCGGCCAGTGCGGGACGTGGCGCCCTGCTGTCCTTCGTGTACTGCGTCGGGCTCGGGCTACCGTTCGTGATCGCGGCGGTGGCGCTGCGGCGGGCCCTCGGAGCCTTCGCTCTCATCCGCCGGCACTCGCAAGCAGTGACCGCTGCGGGTGGCCTGATGCTCGTCGTGCTCGGTCTGCTGCTCGTCACGGGGGTGTGGGACTCGGTGACCATCTGGCTGCGACACCTCGTCGCCGGCTACACGACGGTGTTGTGACCCGTGACCGACACCACGTACGCGCCGCCGACCCAGCAGCCCGCGCTGCCGCCCTCACGCGGCCCGCTCGGGCTGGCGATCTCGGGCTGGCGGCAGTTGACGAGCATGCGGACGGCGTTGATCCTGCTGTTCCTGTTGGCCCTCGCGGCGGTGCCCGGTTCGCTGCTGCCACAGCGCGGCCTCAACGCCGGCAAGGTGATCGAGTTCTATCGCGACCACCCCAGGCTGGCGCCGATCCTGGACAGGGTGTCCGCGTTCGACGTGTTCGGCGCGCCGTGGTTCGCCGCCATCTACCTGGCGCTGTTCCTCTCCCTCGCCGGCTGCGTCCTGCCGCGGATGTGGCGCCAGACGAGCGCGCTGCGGGCACGCCCACCCGCGGCGCCGCGACACCTGTCCCGACTGCCGGTAGCGATGAGCTGGCACACCGACGAGGAACCGGCGGAGGTGCTGGCGGCGGCCAGGGGCCGGCTGCGCGGGTGGCGGGTCGACGTCCGGTCCGAGCCGGGCGGCGGCGCCAGCCTGGCGGCGGAGCGCGGATATTTCCGTGAGGTGGGGAATTTGCTGTTCCACTTCTCGCTGCTGGTGCTGCTCGCCGGCGTGGCCCTCGGCGGGCTCTTCGGCTACAAGGGGAACGTGCTGGTCAAGCAGGGGGACGCCTTCTCCAACACGCTGGCCTACTACGACTCCATCTCCCCGGGACGGTTGTTCTCCGCCGGGCGGCTGGCGCCGTTCACCGTCATCCTCGAGCGTTTCCGGGCCACCTACCAGCCCAGCGGCGAGCCGGCCACCTTCGCGGCGGACGTCCGTTTCGCCGGGCATCCCGGAGCCGCCCTGCGCTCCTACCACCTGCGCGTCAACCACCCGCTGAACATCGACGCCACGAAGCTCTACCTCATCGGTCACGGCTACGCGATGCACTTCGTCGTCCGCGGGCCGGACGGCCGGGTGGCCTACGACGGCGCGCAGCCCTTCCTTCCTCGCGACGCCTCCTTCGCCTCCGACGGGGTAGTGAAAGTGCCCGACATCGCGCCCGGCCCCGGCGGCACACCCCGCCAACTGGGCTTCTCCGGCTTCTTCACACCCACCACGGTGATGGGTCCCAACGGGCTGGAGTCGGGTTTCCCGGCCGCCCGCAACCCGGCGGTCACGTTGTTGGCGTGGCGGGGGGACCTGGGGTTGGACAACGGCCGGCCGCAGTCGGTCTACGCGCTGCAGACCGAGGGTCTCCGGCGCGTCCTCGACGCCCGCGGCCGGCCGGCGACCGCGACCCTGCGGCCCGGTCAGACGCTCGCCCTGCCGGGGGGAGTGGGCAGCATCACCTTCGCCGGCTTCTCGGAGTTCGCCACCTTCCAGGTCACCCACGACCCGGGTAGCCGGCTCGCCCTGGCGGCGGCGGTGCTGCTGCTCATCGGTCTGGTGGTGTCCCTGCGGGTCCGGCGGCGTCGGCTGTGGCTGCGTGCCCGCCCCGATGGCCGGCGTACCGTGGTCGAGGCCGCGGGCCTTTCGCGGAACGACTCGGGGAGTTTCGACGAGGACTTCCGGGCGATCATCACGCGGCTACGCAGCCGGCCAGCCGCACTCGAGGAGGACTGACACGTGCCCGTCGACCTGTCGCTGGCGCACCGATCGGACACGCTGCTCTTCCTGGCCGTCGTGGTGTATTCCCTGGCGATGCTCGGCTTCGCCGCGGAGTTCTCCTTCAGCCGCCGCGCCGGCATCGCCCGGGCGTTGACGCGCGCGGACGCGGCCAGGGCGGCCACCCCTGCCACCGCTGCCAGGATCAGGCAGCCGGCCGCCGTCGGTGGCGCGGGTGGAATAGCGACGGGCCCGCCCCCGGGTGCGGGGCCGGCGACTGTCGGCCCCCATCCCCCGCTCCGGTCCCGGCTGGACCGCAGCACGACAGGTGACCACCTCGGCCGGATCGCGGTGGTGCTCACCGGCCTCGCCTTCCTGCTGCACGCCGGATCCGTGGTGACCCGTGGGATGGCCGCCCACCGGGTGCCGTGGGGAAACATGTACGAGTACTCCTCGATGGTCGCGCTGGTCGCCGTCGCCGCCTTTCTCGTGTTGCTGACTCGGGAGCGGGTTCGCTTCCTCGGCGCGTTCGTCCTGCTGTTCGTCGTCCTCTTCCTCGGCCTTGCCGGGACGGTCCTCTATGTGCCGGCCGGACCACTCGTCCCGGCCCTCCAGTCCTACTGGATCGCCATCCACGTCGCGGCCGCGATCACCGCCTCCGGCACGTTCGCGCTGGGCGCGATCGTGACCGTGCTCTACCTCCTGCGGGCGAAATACGACGTGCTGACCACGACCGGTGGCCGGCCCCGCGTCTCCTCCGTGGGCCGGCTGCTGCCGCCGGCGACGACCCTGGATCGGGTGGCGTATCGCGTGCACGCCTTCGCCTTTCCGCTCTGGACCTTCGCCGTCATCGCCGGTGCGATCTGGGCCGAGTCGGCCTGGGGTCGGTACTGGGGATGGGACCCGAAGGAGACGTGGTCGTTCATCACCTGGGTGATCTACGCCGGCTACCTGCATGCCCGGGCAACAGCCGGCTGGCGCGGCCGGAAGGCGGCGGTCATCGCGCTGGTTGGGTTCACCGCGCTCACCATCGACTACTACATCGTGAATATCTTCCTGGTCGGCCTGCACTCCTATGCCGGTGTCTGACCGGCAGTGACCGCGTACGCCGACCTGCGAGAGTTTCTGCGGCAACTCGACCGTGTCAACGAACTGCGGACGGTCACTGCACGGGTCGACCCGCACCTGGAGATCACCGAGATCGTCGGTCGGGTGGTCCGCGACGGGGGGCCGGCGTTGCTGTTCACCGACGTCGCGGGCAGCGCCATGCCACTGGTGATCAACGTCTTCGGCACGGAAGCCAGGATGGCCCTGGCCCTCGGGGTCGAACGTCTGGACGAGATCGGCGAGCGGATCGCTGAGTTGCTCCAGCCGGAGATGCCGATGGGTCTGCGCGGCCTGCGCGAGGTCGTCGGCAAGCTGGCGTCGCTGCGCGGGGTGCCGCCGAAGAAGGTGCGCACCGCGCCCTGCCAGCAGGTCGTGCTCAAGGGACCGGACGTCGACCTCGACCTTCTGCCCGGGTTGCACACATGGCCGGAGGACGGCGGCGTCTACCTCAACCTCGGCCTGACCCACACCAGGCACCCGGAGACCGGGGTCCGCAATCTCGGGCTCTACCGACTCCAGCAGTACGACAGGGCCACCGTCGGCATGCACTGGCAGATCCACAAGGACTCCAACGCCCACCACGCGGTGGCCGAGCGGCGCGGGGAGCGGCTGCCGGTGGCCATCGCGTTCGGCTGTGACCCCGCCGTGACGTATTCGGCCAGCGCCCCGCTGCCGGGCATCGACGAGTACCTCTTCGCCGGGTTCCTGCGCGGCGAGCGGGTGGAGCTGGTGGACTGCCTCACGGTGCCACTGCAGGTGCCCGCCAACGCACAGATCGTGCTGGAAGGCTGGCTGGAGCCCGGCGCCCGGCGCCCAGAGGGTCCCTTCGGGGACCACACCGGCTTCTATACCCCCGCCGAGCCGTTCCCGGCCCTCACCGTCGATGTGATGACCATGCAGTCCGATCCTATCTTCCAGACCATCATCGTCGGCCGTCCGCCGCAGGAGGACGGGCCCATCGGCAAAGCGACCGAGCGGATCTTCCTGCCGCTGATCCAGATGACCGTGCCCGAGATCGTGGACTACGACCTGCCGGTTGCCGGTGTGTTCCACAACTGCGTGATTGTCAGCATTGCCAAGCGCTACCCCAAGCACGCGCAGAAGGTGATGAACGCGATCTGGGGCGCCGGGCTGCTCTCGCTGTCCAAGCTCATCGTGGTGGTGGACGCGGACTGTGACGTGCACAACTACGCGGAGGTCGCCTGGCGGGCGTTGGGCAACGTCGACTACGCGCACGACCTGCTGACCACCATCGGGCCTGTTGACCACCTCGACCACGGTGCCTACGCCCAGTTCTGGGGTGGCAAGGCCGGCATCGACGCCACCCGCAAACTGCCGACCGAGGGCTATTCCCGCGGCTGGCCCGCGGAGATCGCCCAGGATCCGGACATCGTGCGTCGCGTGACGCGGCGGTGGTCGGAGTTCGGGCTGTGAGCCTCGGCACGTCGACCCGCGGCCACACCGCGGGCCGCACCGCCGACGGCGGCCCCCGTCCCGGGCCGGTCCGGGCCTTTCTGCGGCTGGTGATGATCGAGCATTCGGTCTTCGCGTTGCCGTTCGCCTATCTCGCGGCGCTGACCGCCATGTTCCCGACCGTCCGCTGGGGGACGCTCGGACTGATCACGGTGGCGATGGTCGCCGCCCGCACGTTCGCGATGGCGCTCAACCGGATCGTCGACCGGAGACTGGACGCGGAGAACCCCCGCACAGCGCAGCGCGAACTGGTCACGGGGGCGGTGCCGCTGCGCACAGCGATCACCGGTACGGCGGTGGCGCTGGCGGTGTTCCTGAGTGTCTGCGCGGCACTCGGTCCGCTCTGCCTGCTGCTGGCACCGCTGGCGTTGGTACCGCTGTGTGTGTACCCCTACGCGAAGCGGTTCACCTGGGGCTGCCATGCCATCCTGGCCCTCGCGCAGGCGGTCGCGCCGGTGGCGGCCTGGATCGCGGTGACCGGCGAGTGGTCCTGGGCCGCGGTCGCTCTCGGGCTCGGCGTCGGACTCTGGATCGGGGGTTTCGACCTGATCTACGCCCTTCAGGACGTGGCCGCCGACCGCCGCAACGGCGTGCACTCTCTCCCGGTCCGGTTCGGGCCCGAAATCGCCCTGCGCGTGTCCACCGCGGCACACGTCGTGACGTTCGCCCTGTTCGGGCTCTTCGGCTTCCTGGAGGACTTCACCGGATGGTGGTACGCGGGCCTGCTGCTCACCGCCCTGGCCTTCGGCTATGAGCACGCCGTGGTCAAGGCCGATGACCTCTCCCGGGTCAACCGGGCGTTCTTCACCGCCAACGGCTTCGTCGGCATCGCTCTCTTCGGCTTCGGACTGGTCGATCTCCTCTCCCGCGGCCTGCGGCTATGACGGCGACCGGGGGGGCCGGCGGAACTCGGGCACCCTGGTTGGTCGGCGTCTCGGGGGCCTCCGGCACGCCGTACGCGGCAGCGGTCATCGGCGGCCTGCTCGACGCCGGACTCGCGGTGGATGTCGTGGTGTCCCGCGCCGCCCGGCTCACCCTGCTCGATGAGACGGGCCTCGCGTGGAACGACGGCCGCTGGCAGGACAGCGCCAGCCGTTGGCTCGGTCGCGAGGACCTCGGTGATCTGCGGCACTGGGCGCCCGTTGACCTGGCGGCCGGCCCCTCGAGCGGCTCCTACCTCTCGGCCGGCATGGTCGTCGTGCCGGCCAGCACCGCCGCGGTGGCCGGAATCGCACTGGGGTTGTCCAAGGACCTGCTGCAGCGGGCGGCCGATGTGACCCTCAAGGAGCGCCGTCCGCTGGTGGTGGTCCCGCGTGAGACGCCGTTGACCCGGTCCACGCTTGGCCACCTGTTGACCTTGGTCGACGCCGGCACGGTTGTGCTACCGGCCAGTCCCGCCTTCTACGGGGGGGTCGAAAGGGTCGGTGACCTCGTCGACTTCGTTGCCGGCAAGGTGCTCGACGTTCTCGGCGTCGAGCACACGTTGTTCCGCCGCTGGTCCGGTGAGATCGGCGGGGCCCGCCGAGGAAGGGCTGGCTGAGCCGAGCCGAGGATCAGCCGGGAGCCGCGCTGCTCCGCTCGGCGGCCGGCGGTGTTCTCGGCTCAGGTGCCACGTTCTCGGGTGTCGCCTGATCGGACCCGGCCGGCTCGTTGGGGAGCGGACGCGGCGTGACCGGTTCGCCGGCCAGGAGCGCCCGCACCTCGGCCTCCCGGAAGCGGCGGTGACCGCCCGGCGTCCGGATGCTGCTGATCCGCCCCGCGGCCGCCCACCGGGTGACGGTCTTCGGATCAACGCGGAAGAGAGTGGCCACCTCACCTGGCGTAAGTAGTCGTTCCCGTGCTTCCACGTCGCCCTCCCTGGCTGATACCGCCTGAATCATGCCGCACTCAGCGGCCAGCTTGGGACATCGGCACGGGCGTTCTTGCCGATTATCACCTAAAGCGGGCCCGCATGGAAGACATCATGCCGTACCGCCTGTCGATCAACGACTACGGTGTGTGAGTCGGCACAGAGACTGCCGCATCGTGCCCGGCGGCCGAGGTGCGGACGCGCCCCCAGCACCGGCCAGCCTGCCTTCGGTCCGGAGTTCGTGTGCGCGGGCGCGGGCCATTTCTAGTTCATAGGATGTGACGAAAAGCATAGGGAAAGTGCACCGGACCCCACGGAAGGTCGGCATGGATTCCGTCGATCGCGTTCTGGTCGCCGCCCTGCAGGACAACGCACGCTCGACCTACGCCGAGCTTGCTCGACTTGTCGGCCTGTCCGCGGCCTCGGTGCACGAGCGGGTGCGCCGGCTGGAGGAGAGCAGCGCGATCACCGGATACACGGCCACGGTCTCCGCGTCGGCGCTCGGGCTGGGGGTCTGTGCGTTGATCAGCATCTACCTGACCGATTCGGCAGAATGCGACGACGTCGCCGACGGGCTGCGCGCCGTTGCGGAGATCGAGGGCTGTTGGTTCGTCGCTGGCGACGAGGCGTTCGTGATCAAGGTGGGGGTGGCCGACGTGGACGCACTTGAGCACCTGTTGGCCGTACTCTGGCGTATCCCGGGCGTCGCCCGGACCCGGACCACGGTGGTGCTCTCGACCCGGTGGGAGCGCAGGCGGCCGCCCGTTCCCGACCACTGCGAGGTTGTCGGCACCGACCGCAAAGGGAGCCGGCGGGCGACATAGGCTGACCGCCATGGACGCAGGATGGGCTCGGGAGATCGAAGCCAAGGTGCGGGCCGGCGAACGGCTGGACTACGACGACGGCGTCGCGCTCTACGACTGTGACGACCTGGCCTGGTTGGGCGGGCTGGCGCACGAGGTGCGAACCGCCCGGAACGGCGACGTGGTGTATTTCAACGTCAACCGGCACCTGAACATGACCAACGTGTGCTCGGCGTCGTGTGCCTACTGTTCCTTCCAGCGCAAACCCGGCGAGAAGGATGCGTACACGATGCGCATCGATGAGGCTGTCCGACTGGCGAGAGCGATGGAGCCGCAGGGGATCACCGAGTTGCACATCGTCAACGGGCTGCATCCCACGCTGCCCTGGCGGTACTACCCCAGGTCGCTGCGGGCGCTCAAGGAGGCGCTGCCGCAGGTGGCCCTCAAGGCGTTCACCGCCACCGAGATCCACTGGTTCGAACGGATCTCCGGCCTGCCCGCGACGGAGATTCTCGATGAGCTCATCGATGCCGGGCTGGAGTCGCTCACTGGCGGCGGGGCGGAGATCTTCGACGAGGAGATCCGGTCCCGCATCGTCGATCACGACACGCACTGGGAGGACTGGTCGCGGATCCACCGGCTGGCCCACGACAAGGGCCTGCGAACGCCGTGCACCATGCTGTACGGGCACATCGAGGAGCCTCGCCACCGGGTAGACCACGTGTTGCGGTTGCGCCAACTGCAGGACGAGACCGGAGGGTTCGTGGTCTTCATCCCACTGCGCTTCCAGCACGACGCCGCCGGCGACCCGCGCAACCGGCTGATGACCCAACCCATGGCCACGGGCGCGGAGGTGCTGACGACCTTCGCCGTCTCCCGGCTGTTGTTCGACAACGTGCCGCACGTGAAGAACTTCTGGGTGATGCACGGACTGCAGACCGCGCAACTGTCGCTGTCCTTCGGTGCGGACGACCTGGACGGCTCGGTCGTCGAGTACAAGATCACTCACGATGCGGACGGTTTCGGCACGCCGAACGAGATGACCCGTGACCAGCTGCTGGAGATGATCCGGGATGCGGGCTTCCGGCCGGTGGAGCGCAACACCCGCTACGAGGTGGTAAGGACCTTCGACGGCCCGGATCCCGTGCGCCGGGACGTCCCCCAGCCGATGATGGCCTGAAGCCGCGCCGCGCCGGCAGCCCTGTCGCCCAGGATCAGCTGCGCTGGGCCTGGGCCAGCCAGCCGCGCTGCGTCTCCAGCGCCGCCTCCGCCTCGGCGGCACCCGCCGCGTCGCCGCGGTCGCGGGCCCGGGCAGCTCGGGCCTCCAACTTGCCGATCGACTCGCGCAACCGGATCACCAGCGGCGAGGCCTCCACCGACCTGCCGGAGCGCCACCGGGCATCCGCCGCGTCGCGGACCCGGCTCTGAACAGACTCCAACCGGCGATCCAGGTCCGGCTCGGCGTCCCTGGGCGCCCGCCCGACCTTGCCCCACGCCTCGACGACGTCACGCAACCGACGTTGGGCCGCGGCGAGGTCATGGGCCGGGTCGAGCCCCTCCGCCGAAACCAGCAACTCCTCTTTTCGCACCTGGTTCTTCCGCAGCCCGGCGTCCTTCTCCGCGTGCATGGCGGACCGCCGGGTGAAGAACGCGTCCTGGGCAGCTCGGAAACGGGCCCAGAGCGCATCGTCGACGTCCTTCGAGCCGCGCCCGGCGGCCTTCCACTGGGCGAGCAGGTCCCGGTACTGGGCGCTGGTGGCCGCCCAGTCGGTCGACTCGGCGAGGGACTCCGCCTCCACGATGAGTTCCTCCTTGCGGCTCACCGCTGCCTTCCGCTGCTTGTCCAAGGCCGCGAAGTGGGTGCTGCGCCGGCGGGCGAAGGAGTCGCGGGCTGCGCCGTAGCGGCGCCACAGCTCGTTGTCGGTGGCCTTGTCCGCCCCCCGAATCCGCCGCCACTCCTCGACGATGGCCCGTAGCCGTTCCCCGGTTGCCTTCCAGTCGCTGCCGGCCGCGATCTGCTCCGCCTCCTCGACCAGTGCCTGCTTCGCTGCCGTGGCCGCTGCCCGGCTCTCCAGGCGGGCCGCCCGCAGCTCGGCCAGCCGCCCCTGCGCCCGTTCCCCCAGCGCGGCCAGCCGCTCGTCCAGGGCGTCCAGGTCCCCGAGCACCTTCGCCTCGGGCAGACCGGCCCGGATCCGCCCGGCTGCCTCAGAGACCGCCCGCGCGTGGGCTGCGTCGGTCGCCAGGCGCCGCTCGAGAATCGCCACTTCCGCTGCCAGGTCGGCATAACGCAGGCTGTAGAAGGCGATGCCCTCCGCCGGCGTGCCGGCGTGCCAGGAGCCGATCACTCGCTCGCCGTCCCGGGTGCGCAGATAGACGGTGCCGTCGGCCGCGATCCGGCCGGATATGTTCGCGGACGTGTTCGTGGTCATGTCCGCAGGCAGGTCTGAGCTCATTCCCGCGTCTACTTCTGCGTTCGTCTCTGCGTTCATTCCCGCGCCCATGGCTGGGCATTCTCGCAGGCCGGGCTGGAGCGGTCTCGACGTCGAGGCCAGCTACGCGCACACTGCGGCTGAATCGACCCAAACCGATCTGGCATCCTCTACCACACGATGCGGTTACCGCCGACCGCAGGTTGGGCGAGGGGGGCACGGTTGTGTCGATGGCTCGGCAGTCGGCCTGGGACTCAGCGCTCATCCAGCTGGCCGAAGCGGTGAAGCAACTGGGACTCGACGATGGCACCCACGCCCTGCTTGCCACCCCCCGGCGTTCGTTGACCGTGAGCATCCCGCTGCATCGTGACGACGGCCACGTCGAGGTACTGCAGGGTTACCGCGTACAGCACAACTTCTCCCGGGGCCCGGCCAAGGGCGGCATCCGATACCACCCCTCCACGGACCTCGACGAGGTCAAGGCGCTGGCCATGTGGATGACCTGGAAATGCGCCCTGGTCGGGATTCCCTACGGCGGGGCAAAGGGGGGTGTCACGATCGACCCCCGGCTTTACTCCCGCAACGAACTGGAACGGGTCACCCGGCGCTACGCCAGCGAGATTCTGCCGATCATCGGGCCGGAGCGGGACATCCCGGCGCCGGATGTCGGGACCGACGAACAGACCATGGCCTGGTTCATGGACACCTATTCGGTCAACCGCGGGTACACCACGACGGGCGTGGTCACCGGCAAGCCGGTGTCGATCGGCGGCTCGGAGGGCCGGGGCGGCGCGACGTCGAGGGGGGTGATGTTCGCTGCCTTCGCCGCGTTGCGGGAGCGGCGGGTGGACCCGAGGGACTGCACCGTGGCCGTCCAGGGCTTCGGCAAGGTGGGTGGCCTGGCCGCGCAGTTCCTGCACGACGCCGGGTGCCAGGTGGTCGCGGTCAGCGACGTCAAGGGCGGGGTGTACAACCCGCAGGGTCTCAATCCGGTGGCCCTGCTGCGCCACATCCGCTCCGGTGCGGAGTCGGTCGTCGGCTATCCCGGCACGGACGCGATCACCAATGCCGAGTTGCTGGAACTTGACGTCGACATCCTGGTGCCGGCCGCGCTGGAGGGGGTGATCAGCGACGACAACGCCGACCGAGTGCGGGCCCGGCTCATCGTCGAGGGGGCGAACGGGCCGGTCACCCCGGACGGCGATGCAGTCCTGGAGGATCGGGGAACGGTCGTCGTGCCGGATGTGCTGGCCAACTCCGGCGGTGTCGCGGTGTCCTATTTCGAGTGGGTACAGGACCTGCAGGCGTACTTCTGGACCGAGGACCAGGTCAATGTCCGGTTGCGCGAGCTCATGGAACGGGCCTAC
>JADGOV010000135.1 GCA_017882785.1 Frankiaceae bacterium | reverse complement strand
CCGGTTGGCCGGCTCGGCGAAGGCGGCGAATCGGTCGGCGAAGTCAACCCGTGCCCGATGTTGCCGCTCCTCCAGCGCGCCCCCCAGCCGGCCGAGAGCCAGCAGCGTGGCCGCCGGCGCGCTGCCGTCAGCAAGCAGGGCCTCCGCGAAGCCGTCGATGGCGTGGTGCTGTACCGCGCTGTCCTGGAACTCCCCCAGATTGTCCTGCAGTCCCTTCAAGGCGCCGATGAGGCCCTCGGCGGTGTCCGGGTCGTAGAAGCCGCCGAAGAATTCCAGCAGGTAGCGCAATTCCTTGCACCGTTTGCGCAGGTCGTGCAGGCCCTCGGCGGGCGAGTCGGCGGTGATGGCCGCGCCGCTGCGGAACACCCGTCGCCCGACCTTGCGGATCCGGTCGTCGGCCAGGACGCCGATCGGCGTGCCGGCGGCTCGTCCCCATCCTTCGGTCGCCGCCTCGACATCGATGAGCCGCTCCCACTCCTCGATCAGCCGCCCATACCGCTTGGACCGTAGAGCCCGGGCCAACTCCGCATGGGTCCGACGCTGCTCGCGGAGCAGCAGCGCGTGCAGCGGCGCGAGGTCCGCGGCGGACGCGCTCGCGGACGCCTGGAAGTCAGGGAAGGTCAGCAGGTAGACGTCAAGGTCCCGAGTGGGTGTGGTGATGTCGCCCAGCCACTTGAATTCTCGACGGTAGCGCTCCTGGGCCTTGGCTGGAAGGACGTCGCGCAGCTCCTTGAGCGCCGATCGGGTGCGTCGCACGGCGACCCGGAAGTCGTGCAGGAACTCGGTGTCCAGGTCAGCCGACACGCCGTCCTCGTTGGCCTGCATCGTCGCCAGCAGGCTTCGGTAGATCACCCCGACGGCATCCTCCGCCGGTTGACGTGGGTCGAGATCAACCGCCAGCTTCCCGGTGTAGTCGCCGACCTGGCGACCGGAGCCGGCGACGGCCTCTTCGAACAAGGTGGTGTCGGCGGGGGACACGCCAGGGATGTCGGCGATCTGGGCAGAAAGCCGGCGGCCCTCCTTGGCGTAGCCGCGCAGCGGGACGACCGCGATGCGTAGCGATCCCCGACGGGTCGGTCGGGACTGGGCGTGGCGAAGCACAGCGCTGATCAGGAGGCGGGCGACGATCTTGTCATCGGCGTTGCGGGCGACGAGCGTGATGTCTGACAGCGCGAGTGTGGCGACCGGGAGCAGCGCACGCAGCCCCAGTACGGCACCCAACTTGGCCCGAAGTTGCGCGGGCAACTCCTCGGCCAGCCGGCCGGATGCCTCCCCGGAGGCACGCAGCACGACTGCGCCGGTGTCCAAGGCGGTCAGCTCCAGGACGTCCCCGGTCGCGGCGAGCCGGAAGCCGGCGCGGTGCACCCGCCAATCGAAGGTGTCGAGAAAGCGGACCTCCCGGCGCCGTTCCTCCCCTCGGCTCAGCGACAACGCCTCTTGGAGGGAGGCTGCAGCCTGTGGGAGGGTACCGATGCTCGCGGTGTACTCCCTCGGGGGTGGCACTTGACTCACGTCCCGTTCCTACGCGGCTCGGACAAAAGGATCTTAGCGGAAGGCGGCCGGCCGGCCGCTCAGCCGAGCGGGGTGTGCCGTTCGAGGCTGACGACGTCGGGCAGTCGGTCAGCTCCCCACGCGAGGTGGCAGATCCAGAGCCCACCCTTGCGCACCGCCGGGTCGCCGCGCGGCGGCTTCCAGCCCAAGGTGGCGCACACGGAGGTGATCAATCCGGGGATGGTCTTGCCCTGGCTACAGATCACTGTCGGCATGCCGGTCGCGGCGAGCTCGAGTAACCGCTGCGCCGCGTCGTCCGGGTTGTCACGGTGGCCGTCCTCGGAGAAACGCGGCTCCTCGATCAGTGGGAGTCCGGTGGCTTCCAGGAACGGCCGCAGCGTCTGCCGGCAGCGCTCAACCGTCGCCGAGACCGCTGATAGGGGGCGGTACGCGCACAGCAGGTCGGTGAGCGCCAGCGCCTGACGCTCGCCTCGCTTGTCCAGCGGCCGCTCCGCGTCCTCGCCCTTCCAGGTCGAACGGCGGCCGGCACTAGCGTGCCGCACGAGCAGCAGGGGCCACGTCGGGCGCGGATCGGCCAGCAGTCGGTCGAGCACTGGCACGTCGTGCTCGAGGCTCAGTCGGCAGCGCGCGTCCCGTGGCGGCAACCACTCCAAAACGTCGACCTCGTCGCCTGCTGCGAACTCGCCGTCAGCGTGGCACATCGCCCAGTAGCGAACCCGTTTCGCATCCCCATTGACCCGGTAGCGAATCTCGCCGAGGCTGCGACCCAACGCTCCGGTTGAACCGCTCTCCTCGGTGACCTCGCGAAGCGCTCCGGCGAACGCGTGCTCGCCAGGCAACAGCTTGCCCTTGGGCAGGGACCAGTCGTCGTACCTCGGGCGGTGAATCAGTGCGATCTCAATACCGCGCTCCGCGGGACGCCACAGGACGGCGCCGGCAGCTTCGATCAGCGAGCTGTCTACCACCGGCAAAGCTTCGCACGGGCCCGGCTGCCCCCGCGCCGCGGCCGCCCGTGCGGTGTGTGGCCGAGCTCACGACTTTCCCCGGCCTACGGCTGCCGAGTCTGGGGTGGTTACTGAGATGATGACCGTTGTGGCGTACGTCAGAGTTCAGCCCCCGTTGAGCGTCGCCGTACCCGGAAACGAGAGTCGATGAGCGCCCCGCCGTCCGCCCGGACGGACAATGGTTCGGTGAGCCTCCGTGACGGGCGCGTCGTCCAGATTCGTCCGAGCCGCCCCGAGGACGTCGAGAAGCTGCTGGAACTGCACGCCGCGCTGTCACCAGCCACTCGCCAGGCCCGCTACTTCACCGCCGGCGGCACGAAACGCCAGGTCGACGCGGAGCGGTTGGCGAAGGCGGACGGCAGCCGTGATGTCGTACTCGTCGCCACCGTGGAGGGCGGAGAGCAGATCGTCGCCGTCGGCGAGTTGGCACGGGTCCGCGAGCAGGCTGAGTTGGCCCTGGTGGTGCGGGATGACTACCAGGAAGTCGGTCTGGGCGGGCACCTGTTCCCCAGGCTCCTGCTTGCCGCCCAGGAGCAGGGGCTGCAGAGAGTGGAGCTCACGCTGCTCAGTGGCAATCAGCGCATCCTGCAACTCGTGCGTCGGCACAATTCTCGGCTGCGGCAGCCAGAACACGGTGTGGTGTACGTCACGATCGATGTCGGCTCGGCGCCGCCAACCTTGCTTTCCGGGAATGTGACTCCGGCGGCCTGAAGGCCACCACACCCGCCTCTCAGATCATGAGGTGCGGATGTGGATGTTCCAGAGCCCGGTTCTGGAAGGAGAGGATCTTCGGATTGAGCACTTCACCGTCACGGACCTCGATCGCTCGCCGAATGGTGTCATCCTGAGCCCACGCCTCCGGCCCGCTCATCACGGTGCGAACGTAGGGCAACAGTGCCCTGCTGATCTCCCACGTCGAGGAGTCCCAGAGGAATGAGGGGGTGTGGTCCACCGAGTAGTAGTGCTTCCCTCCCGGCAAGCCCACCATCGGCTCGAGAAACGTGGTGGGCGATGCCCACTCGAAGCCCATGCCGGCGTCGCAGGAGACATCGACGAATAGGCAACCGGTCGGGAAGCGAGCCAGCTCCTCGGTGGTGATGAACATCAGCGGTGCGTCCGGGTCCTGCAGGACACAGTTCACCACGATGTCTGCCGTCGCCAGTAAGCTCGCCACCGGCGGCGTCTCGTTGTCGAGTACGACGCGTACCCGGCCCGGCTCCGCGGCGACCTGCTCCATGTGGACAATCGGCACGTTCGGTGATGGTGGTGTGACGGCAGCGACAGCACGCTGGGTAAGGATCGTCACATCTGAGACACCCATGGCGGTGAGCGCGGTGACGGCGCCGTGCGCGGTGGCCCCGTAACTGATCACCGCAGCGCGCAGCGGCCGTCCGTAGCTGCCAGTCAGGCCGACGAGTTGCATGGCGTGCAGCACGGCGCAGTACCCGGCCAACTCGTTGTTCTTGGCGAAGACGTGGCCGTTGAACCCGCCGTCCGCCAACCAGCGGTTCATGGACTCCCAGGCGATCAGGGTCATGTGCGCATCGATTGCTGACTGCGTCAGCGCCACGTTCTGCACCGAATGCGGCCATCCCCAGAGCACGCAGCCGGGCGGAAGCTGGTCGACGTCGGTCTGCACCGGCTTGGGCAACAACGCGACGTCGCATTCGGCCATGAGCCATTCCCGCGTCCGCAGGCCGCCAACCAGCGGCGTCAGCTCCGCATCCGACACGCCGAACCGTTGGCCATATCCCAGCTCGAGAAAGATGCGCTGCCGGAGATCGGCGTCGATCTCCGGCAGGTGGCGAGGATGCACCGGCAGTCGGTGCTCGTTCTCCTTCCGAGACGTCCCGAAGATCCCGAGACTCAGATAGGCCACCGACCGCTCCCTTCGTCGCGCTCCTCTCTACCAGATGTACCGACGACCGATCCCGGCGCGTGCAGTCGGACGGTGCGCGACGGTGTAGCGACGCTCCTTATCCACCGTCTTGCCGAGGCGCCGCTGCTCCCCTGTGTGCCGTCGACCGTCGGCGCAGCCTGGACGGGGGCGAAGGCACCTCCTCGATGTCACCGACGACGAACGGTTGCTCATCAGGTCCGCACCACACCGGACGCACGCGTAGGCGGACGACGATCTCGTGCCCGTCGGCGCGCACCCAGCGCTGGGTCCGGTCGCGGTAAGGCGACCCTCCGGCGGCGATGTCCTGCTGGTGGACGAGCTGGCCGAGGTCCGCGGCGAACAACTCCGTGTCGGTGTATCCCGTCAGCCAGCTGAGAGCACGGTTGACCCGCAACACCCGGCCGAGGCGCCCAGTGGCGCGGTCCATCTCCGCCACGAGCATCGCTGCCGGAGCCTGGTCGAATGCCTCCTCGGCTCTCCCCTGCTCTTCGCGCAGGACGGCCTCGACCCGTCGGGCGATAGTCAGGTCTCGCATCAGGCCTATCGGGCCGGGGGCGGACTCAGGAGGCGGGACATCCTCCTCGGAGTCCACTTCCGGTAGGAGCCACGCCATGACGGGCTCGGAGAGTACGCCGTGCCATTCCTCGCGGACCTCGGCGTCGAGATCCTCCAACAGGTCACAGAGTCGGGGAAGCGACCGGCTGCTCACCACCGGCATGCCACCGCCCGGTTGGGTCCGCACCGGGGTCGCCCCCAGCTCGGTGGTGAGCCGACGGGCTGTGCCCAGATCACCCGTGGCCATTGCCCGGGCGGCTGCCTTCACACCGGCTGCCTTCGACCTGACAGCCTCCGCTCGGGCCCGGCCTACCGCGTCCCGCGGCCGGGCGGCCCGAGCCAGGAACGCCTCGGCGGCAGCGGCCGCGGCATGGGCGTAGGCGACAGCGGTCGCGGCGAGGGCAGCCGTCTCAGCGTCGCCGAAGGCTGCCGTGGACACGACCTCTGCGGTGTGGGCGGCTGTCTGGGTGTCGGGCTCGGCCTGGTCGTCAAGGTCCCCCGCGGCCACCATGACGGCCACCTGTAGCGCAACCTGCACAGCGGCCGGTACCTGGGGTCCGCGCGCCCGCAAGGGGGCCACGCCGAGCGCAGCGGCGGCAGCGGACGTGAGGCTCTCCAGCACCCCCGGATCGGATCCGGCGGCGGCCTGGTGGGCACCGTCACCGTGCGCCCCCGCCACGACGCTCGGGACGCCAGCCTCGGCAAGCTCGTGATCACTGCTCCCGTCCCGCGCCGGTTCCGCCACTGAATCCGGCCCGAGGTGGTCGTCAGCCGCGTCGTCGCGTTGGGGCTGCGCCGGGATCACGATGACGGCGCTGCCGCGCAGCGGCTC
>JADGOV010000134.1 GCA_017882785.1 Frankiaceae bacterium | reverse complement strand
CGTAGTCCCCGTGGCTGGCGGGGATGTTGGTGACGATGAAGCTGACCGCCCAGATGTCCTCGGCGGCGCCGCCGAGGGCCAACGCGAGCTGGTCGGGGGGCGACGGTGCGGCGGCGGGACCGCGGTCGGGACCTGGACCCGGCGGATCAGGGTTTAGGTCCCCCGGCCAGCCGGCCGGCGGGTAGTCGCAGGCCGCGACCTGCGCGCCGGCCATGCCACGGGCGTCCTGCCAGTCGTCGTCGGGAGCGGCAGTTCGGCTTGCGCCCAGCCAGCCGGTGCACCCGGCCGGACCGGACCCCCGCGCAGCTCCAGCCGACGCCACGCACCGCGCCCGGGGACCAGCGCCAGCCACCGCTGGTAGATGCGCGCCACGGCGGTCTCGATCCCGGCCAGTTGGACCGGCCCGAACCGACCCGCCAGCCCGGTCAGCGACCCGTCCGGCACGCCGATCCGTACACGCCGCGCCGACCCCCTGGCCGAACGCCGCTCACCCCGAAGTTTGCGCACCGAGCAGGTGCCCTTCACGTAAGGCGGAATCCGGTCCTCGAAACCCCGATTCTCCTTACCTGACAGGGCATCTGCTCCCTTGACACGCTGCCGGCCCCGGCACCAGCGGCGTTGCCGCTGATCTCGGTCAGGGGAGCCGGTCGCGAGGAGGACCCCGCCTCGACGCTTGCTCGCCGGTCTAGTGACACTGACGTGACTGCCTTGGGCTCGTTCGCGCTGCGCAGCATCTGCTGGACTCGTTGATCCGCGCGTGGCCAAGCGCCGTTCATGACCGGCTCGTCAGTTTACGGTGCTCCGACGCTCTAGGGGTTGATCGTGGCGAGCGACGGCCGGTGCGATTGCGACCGTTGTGCTGTCAACGGCCCCTCCGGTGCACCATGCTACGGGTAGCGGACGCCTGCCCCCGATCATTCCTGACCCCTGGGTGCCGGCGAATCCGCAGCGCGGCGCTAACGGGGGAAGTCGGCCTCAACGGGATACGGTGGTGTGAGAGGTACAACTGTGCGCGGTCGAGACTCCATGGAGTGTTTCGGCCTCTGATGGGGTGAGGCCGGGTGGATTACGAGCGGTATTCGGAGGGTTTGATAGATTACGCGCTGGGCAGCTCACCTCTAGGTCAACCCGCGCCCGAGACCGTTCCACCCATCCCGCCTGGTAGGGCATCGCGGGCGCCAGCGGGGAAATTGAAAGATACCCCAGCGAATCGCGCCCTCTTCCCGAAGGTGACACCACAAGAGAAGTTCCACGCGCAGTCGCTTCTTGAAGATGCTTACTACAGCGACGACTACTCTCTGCTCTTTCACGGCGATGTCAGCGAGAAGCTCCAATTGCTCGCAAACGAGGGCGTCAAGGTAGACTGCATTGTCACGTCACCTCCCTTCTACGGTCAGCGAGATTACGGTGTCGACGGCCAAATCGGTCTAGAACCACATCCCGGCGACTTTATTGCTTCCTTGGTCGAAGTGTTTGAACTATGTCGCCCGCTACTTAAGGATACGGGGAGCCTTTGGGTCAACTTAGGCGACACTTACTGGAGTGGCAAGGGGGCTCATAAGAGCGCCGAGTCGAAGCAAGGAGCCCGACGCTTCGGCCTACGCCCGCAGGATTTGCCCGGAGATGGAAAGTGGACCCGTCCGAAGCAACTACTCCTGATACCCCACAGGTTCGCCATTGCAATGCAAGATGCTGGTTGGCTCATCCGGAATGATAACGTGTGGGTTAAGCCCAACCCAATCCCCGACCAGCAACGTGATAGATGCTCTGTGTCACACGAGTACGTCTTTCATATGACCAAGAACCGATGGTACTATTATAGTCAGGAGCCCGTGGGGCATAAGGGAAAGAATGGCACCGTGTTGCCTCCCCTCGATACCTGGGTGGTGCCACCGTCGCGGGGCAACGGTGCGCACAGGGCGGCCTTTTCGGAAGAGCTTGTCCGAGTGCCTATCTTGGGTAGTACGCCTCCCCGGGGGATCGTCTTAGACCCTTTCCTCGGCAGCGGTACCTCGGCAATCTTTGCAAAGAGGCATAGATTGCGTTCGATAGGTATAGACCTCAATGAGGGTTACTGCTTGGAAGCCGCTCGTGCACTCGCCCCATTGGAGCCTCCCGGTTGCCTCTCCACATAGCAATCGCAGACTTGAAACAGGCAGTCGCGGGGGTGGATAAGAGTTCCGCGCAGTCGCGACTGCTGGAGATCCTGATCGGCCCCCGAAGCCTTCGCTTGTAAGGTCGTGACGAGATAGGCGTGGCCGACACTGTTGGCCGGGACCGGCTCGCCGACGGCCACCGGTGTGACTTCGGACGAGCCGCGCAGCATCCGCAGCTGGTACGGATCCACGCTCGTGACGACGTTGCGCACTACAACCTCGCCGGGGCCGGGTGCCCGCAGCGGCCGGCGCTCAGGCATCAGGTCGCCTGGCACCAGCGAGGAGCCCGGTCGGCGGTTCAGGACGATGACGTCGGCATGGCTCGGCACGGACATGTCCAAGGCCTTTGCTTGCGGACCCGAACCCGACGGGATGGCGGGCTGTCCAATTGTTCCTCGATAGGCAGGAGTAGTCATCTACTGGCCGGTGCTGGGATCACGGTCACTTCGAGCGGCCCGCCCGCCCAGGTCCGTCCCGCGTGTAGCCGACTGCACACTGCGTGGCGCGGCACGTGAGTGTGGGCCCGTTGGCACGGCCAGCCGCCATCGGCCCAGGCGACTGGCAGGAACTGCCCATCCGATAGCCCTCGGCGGTGTAATCGGCTCCTGAGGGCCTGCAGACCTCATTGAAGCTGTCACTTCCAACCACCAACCTCCTCCGGGCGATCGGATATGCGCTCCTAGACTTCGACGATGAGTGGCTCGAGTGTGGACGCCACGACCAGCCTCGGTGGCTTGACGCCGGTCACCGACACCAAGAGGAGAGGAGGCGAGGTCGTGGACATGAAGCTCGAGGTTGTGGTTGTACCGGTCAACGACGTGGACCGGGCCAAGAAGGGAGGATGCCGACCACGCCGCCGGTGCGGACTTCCGGGTGGTGCAGCTGACACCTCCGGGCTCGGCATGCTCGATCATCTTCGGCACCGGGATCACCTCGGCCACGCCGGGCTCGGCCAAGGGCCTGCACCTGGTGGTGACCGACATCGAGGCGGCCCGGGCCGAGCTGGCCGACCGCGGCGCCGAGGTGAGCGATGTGTTCCATGACGTGGGCGGGGTGTTCCACCACGCCGGGACCGAGGGACGGGTGGGTGGCCCGGCTCCGGACCATAAGAGCTACGGCTCGTTTGCCTCGTTCAGCGACCCGGACAGCAACGGCTGGCTGCTCCAGGAGATCACTACGCGCCTTCCGGGTCGGTGACCCGGGCCCAGACCTGATGATTGTCGGCCCGGCCGGGCCGACAGTTCGTTACAGAGGAGGGGTACCTCGATGCACGTGACCTTTGATTCCGCGGCCGATCTGGCCGCCGCTCTGCGGCGTGCGGCGGCTGCGCACGGCCGACACGAGGAACAGATCGCGCACGCCGACCCGGACTGGCCGGACTGGTACGCGCAGTACATGGAGCAAGAGCAGTCCGAGCGCCCCGGCCAGGCTAGGCCGGGAGCGGGCGCGTGAGCGACTACGACGTCATCGTCGTAGGCGGCGGCTCACCGGGCGAGCACTGCGCCGGTGAGCTGGCCGACGGTGGCCTGCGCGTCGCCCTAGTCGAGCATGAGCTTGTCGGGGGCGAATGCTCGTACTGGGCATGCATCCCGTCCAAGACGCTGCTGCGCCCCGGCGAGGCGGTGCATGCCGCTCGCGATGCGGCGGCCAGCGCGCAGGTCGACGCCGAGGCGACGCTTGCCTGGCGTGACTTCATGGTCTCGGACTACTCCGACGCCGGCCAGGAACGCTGGCTGGCGGGCAAGGGGATCGACCTGCTGCGCGGCAGCGGCCGGCTCGCCGGGACGGGCGTGGTCGAGGTCGACGGCGAGCGCCACACAGCCAGGCATGTCGTCGTGGCGACTGGCTCGGATCCCGTCGTGCCGCCCATCCCGGGCCTGTCCGAGCTGCAGGGAGTATGGACTAACCGCGGGGTGACCGGCATGACGGCCATCCCGCGCCGCCTGCTCATACTCGGCGGCGGGCCCGTCGGCGCCGAGATGACGCAGGCCGTGTGCCGCCTGGGCGGCCAGGTGGCCCTGGTCGAGGCCGCCGGGCACGTGCTCGCCCGCGAGCCTGCGCCGCTGGGCGAGGCGCTCGGCGAGGTCCTGCGCCGCGACGGCGCCGAGCTGGTCCTCGGCGTGCGCGCGACCGCCGCGCGACGCGACGGCCAGGACTACGTCCTGGCGCTCGACGACGGCCGGCAGCTGCGTGCCGACCGCCTGCTCCTCGCCACCGGCCGGCGTCCGCGCGTGGACGGGCTCGGCCTGGAGACGGTCGGCGTCACGGCCGACGGGCACGGCATCCCGGTCGACGCTCACCTGCGCGCCGGTGAGCGCCTGTGGGCCATCGGCGACGTCACCGGCGTGCGGCTGCTGACCCACATGGGCAAGTACCAGGGCGAGGTCGTCGCCGCAAACATTCTCGGCGAGCCGCGCGAGGCCAACTACGAGGCCGTGCCGGACGTTGTCTACACCGACCCGCAAGCGGCCTCGGTGGGCGCGGCCGAGGCGCGGTTCAGCGCCACCACCCCACTGTCCGACGTGGCCAAGACGGCCACCTACACGCGCGCCTACGCCGACTCAAAGGGCTTTCTGACCCTTCTCAGCGACGGCGAGCGGCTGACCGGCGCCTACGCGCTCGGCCCAGAAGCCGGCGAGTGGCTGCAACAGGCCACGCTGGCCATCCGCGCCCGCGTGCCGCTGCAGGTGCTGCGCGACACCATCCAGCCCTTCCCCACCTTCTCAGAGATCTACGTCGCCGCCCTCAAAGCACTCCACAGCCAGATCACCGCCGGCCGCCAGCCGACGGAGAAACTCTGACCTGACGCGTCACCCGGGCGCAAACGGAGGATCCCACTGAATGACCTGCTGAAATTGGCCATCGATGGCCATGGCGGCATGCACCGCTGGGAGCAGATCACCCGGTTCCGCGCCGCCGCGTCTATCACCGGCGCGATCTGCGCTGAAGGACAAGCCGGCGCTGCTGGAAGACGTCGTGCTGGAAGGTGAGACCCGCGACCAACGGTTGACGATAGCCCCGTTCCCACAGCCAGGCCGGTATGCCGCCTGGGAGCCGTACCGGCAGACATCGAGACCACCGACGGCGTCCTCGTCGCCGAGCGCCGCGACCCCGCGGCGTCGTTTGCCGGGCTGACCCGCCACTCACCATGGGACGACTTCCAGGTCGCCTACTTCGCCGCCGAGGAGACGGGCCCCTGGCACGAGGACGGCCAGACCTGGCGCCGCCTGCTGGTCACCTACCCGGACATCATCGTCGCCCACTGCAAACAGCAGACCTACTACTTCGACGACACCGGGCTACTCCGGCGCCTCGACTACACCGTCGACATCCTGGGCGGCGGCCCCGCCGTGCACTACCCGTGCAGTACCGCGAGTTCGACGGGATCATGGTCCCCACCCGGCGCCGGGTCTACGTCCGCAACCCCGACGGCTCCCCGGTCCGGGACTCGGTATCGATCACCATCGACATCACCAACGCCACCTTCAGCTGGGAGCAAACCCATGCGCGCTGACATCGCACCTGGCGCGATCTTTCCCGACCAACCAGCTGACCGACCACACCAAGACCCGGCGGCGGCTGAGCGAGCTGCAAGGGCTCGACCCGATGATCCTGGTGTTGGCGCGCGGTCACTTCGGCGGGCAGGCCGCCGGCTTCTCCACCGGCCGTCGGGCCCGGCGGCGGCGCACCGTCGACCCCGCGCAGCTGGCCCTGGCGCTGGGCGGGCAGGTCGGCCACGCCTACGCCTACAGCCCGATCGTGACCAA
>JADGOV010000133.1 GCA_017882785.1 Frankiaceae bacterium | reverse complement strand
GTCCGTGGCCGTCGGTGACCTCGGTGTGCAGGCACACCGTGATGTTGGAAGTGGCCTCGATCTCTCGGATCAGGTAGTCCGACATCGAGCGCGCCAGGCTGTCCCCACGCACCAGCATCGTCACCTGCCGGGCGTGCCGCGCGAGGTGCAGCGCGGTTTGGCCGGCCGAGTTTCCCGCTCCCACGACGAAGACGTTGCGGCCTTCCATTGCCCGCGTTTCGCTCCCGGCCGCACCGTAGAAAACGCCGGAGCCGACCAGCGCCTCAAGGTGCGGCACGCCGAGGCGGCGCCACGCGATGCCCGGCGCGACGATGACCGCTTTGGCCGCGATCTGGTGGCCATCGGCGACGTGCACAATGCGTTCGTCGCCGCGACATTCCAAGCCGACGGTGCGCTGAGAGAACACTATGTGCGCGCCGAACATCCAGGCCTGCTCGCACGCCCGACGCGTGAGCTCATGTCCGCTGATGCCGTGCGGGAAGCCGGGATAATTCCGGATCATCGGGCTACTTCCAGCCTGGCCACCGGAGATAGTCTCTTCCAGCACGACCGTCCGGAGCCCTTCGGATGCGGCATAGACAGCAGCCGCGAGACCGGCCGGTCCGGCGCCGACGATGACGAGATCGCATTCGTCGACGTCGTTGCAGATGCTCCCGCCGACAGCTTCGATGATCTGAGCGGACGTCGGTTCGACCATCGTGTAGTCGTCATGACGAATCATGACCGGCAGGCGTGATACGTCCAAATCTCTGTTCTCGAGCAGGTGCCGACCCTGCTCGCTGTCGACGGTGGCGAAGTGGAACGGCACGTTGAACCGGGTGAGCAGCTCTCGAAGCTCGTGCGTGCCGCGGTTGTGGAGCCGGCCGACGACGTGGAACAGCTGGAAGCCGGCTTCCTGATCCTTGGCCCATTCGGCCAGGAACCCGCTGACGACGCGGTAGAGATCCTGTTCGA
This sequence comes from Frankiaceae bacterium, assembly GCA_017882785.1. Taxonomy (GTDB): domain Bacteria; phylum Actinomycetota; class Actinomycetes; order JADGOV01; family JADGOV01; genus JADGOV01. The sequence continues at coordinate 5,085 of JADGOV010000133.1, read as the reverse complement.
GCATCCACGGCTTGGTGATGTGATAGTCGGCTTGGCCGAGCGTCATGGCTTGGACGATCGGGCTGCGCGCCGAGTAGTCGCGCTCCACCATGAGCACCCTTTTGGCCAGCGGGTGCATTTCATGTGCGCGCGCGAGGAAGTCGACTCCGGGCATCTCGCTCATGTTGTGGTCGACGATGAGCAGCGCCACGGGTTCGTGCCCGTCGGCCAGTTCGCGAAGCGTCGCCAATCCCGCGGCGGCCGACGACTCACCGATGACGCGGAAGTCTTCGCCGAACCGCCGGTTGAGATCGTCTCGGAGCGCGTGGACGACCCCGGCGTCGTCATCGATCACGAACAGGACGGGTTGTGACATCCGCTGCCTTTCAGCCGTACGAGTCACTGTATCGCCGCGCGCGAACCGGACGGTCGGGTCCGTTTCCGCTCTCGACTCATCCGCCGGTAGGCCTGCTGGCCGACGCCAGGTCACGGACGGCGACCGGTCCTGAACACGAACCCGGACCGTCTGGGAACTAAGACGTTCTCGGCGTGATCTGACGCGTCTACACGCGGGAAGTGTGGAGCCGGTGGGCGCCGCTTGGCACGCCGGTCAGTGCATCGATCTGCGTGTGCTGCGCACGAGCACACTCCATGTGGCGACCAGGAACACGACCGCGAACGCTCCGAGGATTAGCCAGTAGGTGCCGGTGGGCTGTGTGCCTGCATGGCCGCCGTAGGACGCGAGCAGCGGAGGCCCGAGTCGCGAGCCCCCCTGAGCGAGGATGCGCCGCGCCCCGAGGTCGTGACCGATGGCTTCGAAGGCCCAGCGCGATGGGATCCCCACGCTGAGGACCGCGCCGGCCCTCGCCATGAGGTTCACGGGGAGGATGGCACCCGAGAACAACACGGCGGGAAAGCACAACATCGGTAGGGCGAGCGTCGCCTGACCGACGTCTCTGACCGTGGCGGAGGCGAACAGGCCGAGGCCGAGGGCCGCGACCGCGCAGAGCAGCAGGCCGACCCCCATCGAGGCGTATGTGGAAAGTGGGCGACTGGGTAGGCGGTCCAACAGGCGAAGCACACCCAGCATTGCCACCACGACGAGGAGCAGGAACGGCACGAGGATGGTCACCTTTGACGCCACGTAGGCGCCCAGCCGCAGGCCGACGAGGCGCTCGTGGCGCAGGATGGTTCGCTCGGTGCAAATCTGGAGCAAGCCGTAGGTGAGCCCGAAGAAGAAGGCGGCAAAGACGACCCAGAAGCCGATCATCACCATCGAGCTCGGGCTCGGGTTGGAGAAGTCGAACGCGCCGGGCCGGAAGAGGATGGCGAACATGGCGACGACCAGCGCCGGGGACCCGACCAGGATCGCCAGCGTCAAGCGGTTGCGCACGAATGTCTCGAGGGTGCGGCGTGTGAGGACCCGCCACTGCGTGAGCCCGCTCGCCCCTGGTCGCCTGTTCACCTCTGGTGGACCGGCGTCAGGGTCCGGTGCCGTGGCTGCCGCGGCGGCTGGGTAGGTGGGGCCGTCCGGGTCGGCCAGGCGGCGGTAGAGCTCGGGGACGGAGCTGACCCCGAACTGTTGGAGCGCCTCATCGAGGGTTCCCACGAAGCCCACGCGCCCACCTCGGGTCATGAACACGATGCGATCGGACATGGTCAGGTCCTCCACCGAGTGGGTGGTGAACACGACCGTGGCGGACCGGTCGGCAAGCTGGCGCAGGTGGGCGATCAGCTCCGCGCTGGTGACGGGGTCGAGGCCGGAGGTCGGCTCGTCGAGGAAGAAGACGTGCGGATCGGTGAGCAGTTCGACGGCGATGCAGGCGCGCTTGCGCTGCCCGCCGCTCAGCGAGCCGACCTGGACGTCGACCTGCCCGGTCAGGCCCACGGCGTCGATCGCGTCACGGACCGCGTCGTCGACCTCAGTCCCGGTTGTCGACGACGGGAGCCGGAGCCGCGCGGCGTAGCGGAGCATGCGTTGGAGAGGCAGCTCGGCATGGACGATGTCGTCCTGCGGCACGTAGCCGAGCACGTTACGGAATGCCCCCTGGTTGGCGTGCACGTCGATGCCGTCGAAGCGCACGGACCCCGAGGTCACCGGGGCGATGCCGGCGATCGCCTCCAGCAGGGTTGTCTTGCCGGCGCCGCTGGGACCGACGATCGCGACAAGCTCACCAGCCGAGAGGGTGAACGACACGGCATCGAGGAGCGTCAGCTCGCCTCGGTTGCGGACCCGGACCCGCCGGGACAGCTCGTTGACGTCGATGCGGACGCCCTGGGCTGCGACGCCGGCAGTGGAAGGCAGGGTGGCTTCGGTCGTTCCGTCGAACGTTACGGTCTCGTCATTCTCATAAAGTACGGTCATCGTTCCTCCTCGGGCGGTCAGCGCCTGGTGAGTGGTCGCGACAGCGAACGCGAGCGTTGATGGGTTCACTTCTTCAGATCGGGTCGGCCGAGCGCGGACAGGGCTAGGCAGCCTGCTGCTCGACGGCGGCGAGGGCGCTCCTGAGAAACCAGCCCCAGACCCATTTGCCGACTGTGTGGTGGACGGCGCTGGCGATCCTGCCCTTCGGACCGCTGCGGAAGCCGCGGTTGAGGACCATCTCCACCTCGCTTCCGCCGTCGCGAGCGGTGGCCCGGAGCTCCCAGGTGCTGCCAGGCTGAAAGATGTTGGAGTCGACCACGGTTGCCTTGACCGATTCCGGTTGCGACCAGTCGTAGCGGTTCCGCTCCCAGAAGAGGCCGACGACCCAGGTCCCCTCCGTCACCTCGGCGAAGTCGTCGCCGCGCTCGTGGACCTGGAGGTGGCTTGTCCTCACGTTCGGCCACACGTCCGCCCGGCGATCGGAAAAGTCGCGGGCGGCCTCGAGCACTCGCTGGGGACGCGACGGGGTCTGGGCAGCCACCTTGATCGTCAACACGTGACGACTCTCGTGAGCGGAAGGCCCCATCGACCGAGGGTCCTCGGTGGACACGTTGGCTGGGACCCGGTCGGCGGGGCGACGAAGGACGTGCATGACGAGTGCTCCTTTCGGTAACAAGAAAGCACGATCGTTCGTGCTGCTGAGGAATAGTACGATCGGTCGTGCTAGCTTGTCAACATGCCCAACCAGCGGAAGCAGCGCGCTGACGGAGAACGCACCCGCGATGCGATCGTGCGAAAGGCCGTGTCGCTCGCGACCCTCGACGGACTTGAAGGCCTCTCGATCGGCAACCTCGCCGGCGCGCTCGACATGAGCAAGAGCGGCCTCTACGCCCACTTCGGCTCAAAACAAGATCTCCAACTCGCGACCGTGGACGAAGCGGGACGGATCTTCCAAGCCGAGGTCATCGAACCGGCACTCGCCGCCGCGCCCGGACTCGCTCAGCTCGTCGCAGTATGCGACGCCTTCTTCGACCACCTCATGCGGCGCACGTTCCCAGGCGGCTGCTTCTTCGCCGGGGCCGTCCTGGAGATGGGCACCCGCCCGGGACCGGTCAAAGACCAGATCGCAGCGTTTCAAGGCGGGTTCACGGCACTGATCCGCCAGTTCGTCGTCACCGCGCTGGAACTCCACGAACTCCCCGCCGACGAGGACCCCGACGCACTCACCTTCGAACTGAACGGCATCATCCTCGCCGCCAACACCAACTTCGTCCTACGCCAAGATCCCGCCGCGCTCGACATGGCCAGAAACATCGTCCGCCGACGACTCGGAATCACAACGACAACCACACCCCCAACGAACGGCACTAAGTCAAGGCCACCAGAAGACGACAGGGAACAGGACCCGACAGCGGCTATCGATGCCGGCGCTCAGATCACTGGTTGATCCAGGAGTTGGGTCGGCATGACCGGCGCGGGTGCGGCCGGGTCGGCCGGTGGTTGTCGACCGAAGGCCTCGAGGCCTCGCATCTCGACGAGGAGCGGCTGGCGGCGTTCCGCACCGCCCGGCCGGCGGCCGGCGGGAAGTCCTCGGGAAGGTTCGCCATGGTCCCGCTGCTGACCTATCTGCGGGAGGCCGGAGTCGCCTCGGCGGCGGAGACGTCACCGACACCTCTCGGTGCGCTGCTCGGGCAATACCGGTCCTGGCTGGTCCAGGAACGGGGCCTGGCAGCGACCACGGTGCGCCGCTACGAGAGCACCGCCCGCCGCTTCCTGGCCGAACAGGCCGCGGCCGGTGACGGCTTCGAGCCGGCGGCACTGACCGGCGAGGACGTCAACGCGTTCCTGCTGCGCGAGTGCCGCCGTGTGTCGTCCGGGTCGGCCAAGGGACGGGTGGCCGAGCTGCGCTCGGTCCTGCGCTTCTTGTATGTGCAAGGCATCACACCGTTGCGGCTGGGCACGGCCGTGCCGCCGGTCGGTGGCCGGCGCTTCGCCAGCCTGCCGCCCACGATGACCGCCGCAGACGTCCAGTTGCTGTTGGACAGCTGCGAGCGCTGCACCGCCGCCGGCGTCCGCGACTTCGCGATGATGCTGCTGGTCGTGCGGCTGGGCCTGCGTTCGATCGAGGTGGCACGCCTAGAGCTGGGTGACGTGGACTGGCGGGCAGGGGCACTCGTCGTCCGCGGCAAGGGTGGCCGTCAGGACCGGTTGCCGTTGCCGGCGGAGGTCGGTGAGGCCCTCGTTGCCTACCTGTCTCGCGGCCGGAACCCTGAAGGCGCCCGGCATCTGTTCCTGACCTCCAGGGCCCCGCGGGGACCGATCCGCCCGGACCTGGTCGGTGATGTCGTCGAGCGGGCCTGCGAACGGCCGGCCTGCCGAGGGTCGGCCCTCATCGGCTTCGGCACGCCCTCGCCACGGAGCTGCTGCGCCGAGGCGCTGGCTTGGTCTGACAGCGTCGCTAACGGCACCCTGGTTCCATGGCGGGACTGGCACCCGGGTCAACCAGCCCGTGATCCGCCGCGTCGACCGGGGGGAAGGGCGCTTGTGTCACGTCGCCCTCCGCGCACCAGTGCGCGGAGGGCGACGTGGTTCAGCTCGCTTGGACGAGTTCGAAGATCGTCGGTGACTCGCTGCCCAGGAATCCGTTCGCACCGATGTAGACGGCCCTGATCAGGTGGAGGTCGACGGCCAGGCTGGAGGTGGTGAACACCGCATGCCCGGTGCTGTCCAGGGTGACCACG
>JADGOV010000069.1 GCA_017882785.1 Frankiaceae bacterium | reverse complement strand
GGCCCGCCGGCGCCGACTCTACGCCAGCCGCAGCTGACCTCCGTAACCATTCTTCGACCCGTTCCCGACGCCCTCGACGAGCGCCGACCCGCAGCCGCCGTCAAGCGCAGTCTGCTTGACGGCGGCGAGGACCGGCGCACCATTGCGAGGCGGGAACGGCCCTGTTGACACAGAGGGGTGGCATGAGCGGTCTGGCGGTAGACGATGTCGGACAGCCGACGCTTCAACGCCCGGATGGCCTCCATCGGCGTCTTCCCGGCGGCTAGCTTGCGCCGGCAGTACGCGCGGCCTTCGGTGTCGTTACCCAGCTGCACGATCGCCATGATGTGCAGCACCCGGTTGATCCGCCGGTTACCCGCCCGGGACAGCCGGTGCCGGTTCTGCTCGCCGGAGGAGGCGTCGATCGGGGCGGTGCCGTTCCACGACGCGAAATGACCGCGGGTCTGGAATCGGGACACGTCGCCGACGTCGCCGAGGAGCCGCGCCGCGCCGGACGGGCCGATCCCGGTCAGCTCGAGCAGGGTGCTGCCGGTGGCCTGCACCAGCTCGGTCAACTGCTTGCTCGCCGTCTTCATCTTCTTGTCGATCCGGTCGAGCTCCACGATCAGCTCCGCGGCCAGCCGCCGACGGGTGCTGCCGACGACGTCATGTGGGCGGATCGTCGCGAGCAGGGCTTTGGCCTGCGTCGCGGACAGGAACGTCTTCGCCCCACCCGGGACCAACTCCAGCAGCAGGCGGTGCAGCCGGTTCACCGTCAACGTCCGGGCGGCGCCGAGTTCGTCGCGCCGGTCGGCCAGCAGCCGCAGCGCGACCGCAGCGTCACCACCGCCGACATCGCCGCGGCCCTGCCCGAGAAGGGCGCCCGCCGCCACTACGCCGAGAACGGCCTCAAGTCGCTGTTCAAGGTCCTCAAAGGCCGCAAGCTCTTCTTCGCCGACCCCACCCGCGGCATGAAGACCACCCCGGTCGCGACCAACCTGCCCCTGGCACTCGACAGCGCTGTCATCCGCGGTGAGCTGAACTCGCCAGACCCCGTTGTCGCCTTCGCCGTCGCCCTGGTGGCGTTCCACGCCCTGGCCGGCAACAGATCAGAGAGCTGCGGCTCACCGACGTCGTCGACGGATGACTCGTCCTCGGCGACCGCGACATCCCGCTCGCTGCTCCCGTCCGCACCCGGTTGGCCGCCTGGCTTGACCACCGCAACCGGACCTGGCCCGACACCGCCAACCCTTACCTGCTCATCAACCGGCGCACCGCACCCAGGCTCGTCCCGGTCGGCCGCAACTTTCCTTGGAAAGGCATCGCCTTGCGCCCCCAAGCGCTGCGCGAGGACCGCATCCTCGGCGAGATCCACGCCACCGGCGATGACATCCGCCGCATCTGTGACCTGTTCGGGCTCAGCATCACCGGCGCCACCCGCTACCTAAAGACCGTCGAGCACCCCGACCTCACCATCGAGGGAGAACGGGTTCCCCGGACCTGAGCATTCAGATCGGCTGCGAGCAGGCAAGGCACTCCATGTGCGGCTAGAAAGGTGATTCATCACGGGGACACTCACCAGCCCAGGTCATGCGCCCAGTCACGTCATTGCGCGAGACCTTGGCCGGGAGGTCGCCTGGGGCGGTGCCCCATCTCCGGGTCAGGCGTAGGTTGCGCCCATGCCCGAGCGAACCGGCTTTCCGGCGGGTTCGGTCCGCCTCGTCGAACCGTTCGGCGCCGGTGGCGGACCGGACCTCCTCGCACGCGAGCTCGCCGCCCGGCTCCGGGCCACCTGGCGTCGGCCCGTCGTCGTCGAGAACGTTCCGGGTGACGGAAGCACCGCCGCGCCGGCGCTCGTCGCCGAATCCCCGGCCGACGGCCACACCGTGCTCATCAACACCAGCGCGCACGCCTACATCGGGGCCGTACCCCACGACCTTCCCTACCACCCGTTGGAAGACTTCAGCCCCGTCGCGCCACTCACCGAGCAGGCGTACGTTTTCGTGACGGGTCGGGACTCGGGCATCGGTACCCTGCACGACCTAGTGGCCGCGGCCGCGGCTCGCCCGGCCGAACTCACCTTCGGGTCGACCGGGGCCGGTACGGGAAGCCACCTGGGCGCCGCGCTTCTCAACCTGGAGGCCAGGGTGACCGCTGTCCACGTGCCCCCGGCGCCGGGCGACTCGATCGTCGAAGTGGTCGCCGAGGTGGCCCGCGGCGTCACCGACTACCTCTTGTCGCCCATCTCGATCGCCAGGCCCTACCTGGAGGCGGGGACACTCGTCGCCCTGGGCGTCAGCACCGCCCGTCGCTCGCCCTGGCTCCCCGACGTGCCCACGGTCGCCGAGAAGGGCATCGACGGCTTCGACTTCCCGATTTGGTACGGGGCATGGGTGCGCGCTGGCACGTCCGCCGACATCGTCCGGGCGCTCGGGAACGACCTCTCCGACGCGATGGCATCCTCTGAACTCCAGGGATGGTGCACCCGCCATGGTGCCGAGCCGATGCGGATCGCGACCGCCGAATTCGCTCGGTTCGTCACGGACGAAGCCCGACGAGCTGCCGCGATCATCCAGCGAGCGGGCAAGGCCGACGATTCCCCCGACCCCACCATCGAGGACGAACAGGTTCCCCGAACCTGAACACCGCCGTAGGCAGCCAGCAGCGACTTCCTTCCGGACCCTGTCGCGGCCGCCGCGTGTGGTCGCACCCGACACGATGTCCACCGCCGCCGCTGATCAGTCACGTTGCCCCACCAGGTCCGCTGAACTGCGGTAGCAGCCGCCGGACAGGTCCCACCGTCGGCAGCCACGTGTCCGCGGAGTCCCACCGGCGATGGTGCTGGTCACGGGCCGGTGCCGCTCTCCGCCCTGGCCCGGCGGCGACTACGACGCCGCCGACCTCGACGTGTTGCGCTGCGGTGTCGACGACGGGCTCACCAAACTGCTCGAGGCCGTCCAGACCATCGCCAACGCTCAGTGACCCCGGCGAATCGTGACCCGCCTGCCGGCACGCAGCCTCACCTTCCAGAGGAACGGCTGCACCTGGAGTCGGCAGGTTCGTCGCGGACGTCACCACCTCGTCCGCGACCTGTGCCAGCCGGCGGCCCTTGCGCCGGGTGAGGTCCCGTAGCATCCGGTGCGCGGCGGTCGCGGACACCCGGTACCGCCCCATGATCACCCGTTCGGCTTGCATGACCACCGGCCGGGATGCCAACGCTTCCTCCAGCTGTCCGGGAGGCCGTCCGGCCGGGTCCGATGCCGCCCCGCGTCCCGCGACGGCGGACCGGTTGACCGCGAGGTAGTGAAGGGCTTCGGCGCGTGCGATCGCGGTCATCCCGGGACGTGCAGCCGGCCGGCTGCTGGCGAGCGGCCCATCGCGTAGGACCTGCAGACAATGACCACGACGACTCCCTGGATGCGCACACGTTGGGCTGTGGGCGTCACCGAGGATCTGGAGTGACCGACCTGACGATACGGCCGAGCCGCAGCGGAGGCAACAGGCAGACACGTCCCCCGCTCGTGCCGCGGTGAGGTCAGCGCCAGGGACCGGTGAGTACCTGGGTGGGGTTCAGGACACCGCTGGCCACGCTGCGTGCGGTGTCCGTAAGCCGAAGGTTGCGGTTGCGGGCGTAGCCGCGGAGCTGCCGGTAGGCGGCGTCCATGCCGATCCCACCGGTGGCGGCGAGGATGCCCTTGGCCTGCTCGATGACTACCCGGCTGTTCAACGCGGTCTGCAGCTGCTCGGCGACGACCTCGCCGCGGGCGATTGTCCGCTGCTGCAGAATGCCGATCGTGGCTACGTCCGCGAGCGCCTGGGACGATCGCACGTCCGCCTCGCTGAGTGCTCCGGGACGGGTGCCGAAGAGGTTCAGCGCCCCGAGCACATACGCGCGCAGCCGCATAGGGACGGCATGCACAGATGCGAACCCGCGCTGGGCAGCCTCCGCGGCGAACTGTGGCCATCGACCCGCCTCGGCCGCAAGGTCGGGAACGAGCACGGCCGTGCCGGTGGCGATGCACTCCAGGCAGGGACCCTGGTGGACTTGCAGCTGGAAAAGCTCCAGGAGCCGGGTCTCCTCACTGGTGGAGGCCAGCACCCGCATGCCACCTCTCTCATCGGCGAGAAGCAGTCCAGCAGCGGACACCTCCAATAGCGCCACGCACTCCTCGACCAGGTCCTGCAGCAGGTCCACGACGTCGAAATCAGCGACCAAGGTGTCGGCAAGGTTCACAAACGTCTCGGCGAGTCGCGTCTCCCGGCTCATCTGATATCTCCCTACCCTCGCCGGATGGGCGGCTGTCCGACGTCGCCGTCCCACCATGGGTCGTCATCGACCAACCGTAGGTGGCCGGCCACCACTTCACGGGCGACTGCCACGAGCGACTGACTGCTCGCGAACGCGAACCCGCGCAGCCGAGCGTATGCGACGGCCAGGCTCGCGCCTAGTTGCACCGACGCCATGCCTGCAGCCTGGTCGATCTCCGGAGTGTGCCCGGGCAGGTCGTCCAGCCAGCACAGCGGGTCACCAGGTGGGGAGCCAACGCCGGAGATCAGAACCCCGGCGGCGCAGTCGACCACATTCAGGGCAGTACCCAACCGCAGGCCGTCCCAGCCCCCTGGCGTGCAGCAGTACAGGTCGAGGACTCCGAACTGCACGGCTCCGACCTGCAGCGGGAAGGAGAACAGCGCCCGGACCTCCGCCGGAACAACAGCGGCGAAGCCCGGCCACCGTGCCGCCTGCGCCGTCACATCCGAAAGGAGCACCGGCCCGCCGCGTGAGTACGCCTCGGCCGCCGGCCCCTCAGCCACCGTCAGCTGCGCCTCCTCCAGCTCCCGGGCCCAACGGCCCACGCTGGCTGCGACGTGCCAGCGCCGCTCGGTGTCGGCCATGAGCAGGACCGCCGCACCGTCCACGAAAAGGAGTTCCACGCAGGCCGTAGCGATCCCGGCGGGCAAACTTCCCGCCGCCGCGACGTGTCGCCGAAGTACCTCGGAATCCTGCACCGCTGGTTGCTGTGCCATGCCGCCCCGAGTCCCTCTCGACACCACACCGCCTGCGCACGGACGGTCCTGGGCCCACGACACGGTTCTGGATCGTGCGCTACGAATCCCTTGATGGCGCCCGCCGGCGTCCGCTCGCTCATCGTAGGCCCTGGCGGGACAATGGCCGGGCAGCGAGGGAGAGGAGGCCGCGAGTGCAGACCGCCGTGCTCGATGTCAGGACCCCCGACGGCGTCGCGGACGCCTACCTCGTCCATCCTGGTGGTGGCGGCAGCTACCCGGCGGTCCTGTTCTTCATGGATGCGATCGGCTTGCGCCCGCGGCTGTTCGAGATGGCGGACCGGATCGCCGCCAACGGTTACGTCGTGCTCGTGCCCAACGTGTTCTACCGGCACGGCCGGGCGCCACTCGTCGATGATCTGCCCGATCTGCTCCGGCCGCAGAACCGCCCGAAGCTCATTGCGGCCGTGTCCGGGTTCGTCTCGTCGCTGACCCCGGACGCGGCGATGCGGGACGCCGGCGCCTACCTGGACTTCCTGGCCGGACAGGGTCAGGTGGCTCCCGGCCTCGCCGGCATCACCGGCTACTGCATGGGCGGGGCGCTGGCGCTGCGGACCGCCGGCAGCTTTCCGGAGCGGGTTGCCGCGGCGGCCAGTTTCCACGGCGGCAACCTCGCAACCGAGGCCACAGACAGCCCCCACCGCCTTGCCGATTGCGTCCGGGCCGAGCTCTACTTCGGGCACGCCGACCAGGACCAGTCCCTGCCACCGGAGCAGATCGAGCGGCTCGACAGGGCGCTCAGCGAGGTGGGGGTGCGCTACCGGGCCGAGGTCTACCGCGGCGCCGCGCACGGCTTCACCATGACCGACTCCGCCGCCTTCGACGAGGCAGCCACCGAGCGGCACTGGACGGCGTTGCTGGGCCTGCTCTCCCGGACGCTTCCGGCCGAATAGTCGTGCGACCGACTACGGGGAGTCGGCCAGGTCGTTGATCGCTCGGACGATCTCCCGCATCGCATCCACCTGGGCCTGGGTCAGCGGTGCGAGCCGCGCCGCCAGCCGCTCGCCGCGTTCGCGTCGCTGGTCCAGGATGAGGCTCCTCCCGGCCGGGGTCGCCTCGACGAAGATCGAGCGCCTGTCCGCTGGATCGACGGATCGGATGAGCAGCGCCTTCTCCGCCAGGATGGCGACCGTACGCGACAACGAGGCCGGGGCGACGCCTTCGCGGGAGGCCAGGTCACCAAGGCGGAGGTGGCCAGCGTCAACGACGGTGCCGAGTGCCGACAGCACGCCGGGTGCGAACGCCGTAGGCGCCTTCCGCCGGTTCCACCGCAGGAGGCGGCCCAGGGCGAGGTCGAGCGACACTCCCAGCTCCCGCTCCGAGTCGGTCAGCGCGGCCCTTTCGGCGGCCGTCGTCACCTTGGTTCGTCCTCCACGAGGAAGCGGCCGCCAGCCCACCACGACGAGACGGCGCCAACGATCATCATCCCCGCGCTTGTGAGGAAGACGAGCACGAGCCCATCGTGCAACGACCCCGAGATCAGCTGGGGGAAGACGCTGTGACCGGTCAGCGTGTCGACGTTCGCCTTCGGCAAGGAATGGAGCACCCCAGACGGGCCGAGCAGCGTTCGCAACGGGTTGAAGCCGAGGAATGCGGCGAACAGGCTGCCGACCGGGGAGAGCTCCGCAACCTGGCCGGCCACGTCCGCGGGCACGTGCTAGGCGGCCGGCCCGGCGCGCAGTGCGCCCGACAGCGACGCCGACAGCCCGACGATCATCGCGGAGAAGAAGGTGCCGATGGACAGGGCCGAACCGGAGTTGAAGAAGGTGCCCCGCATGCCTGATGCCGCCTCGACAACACGCCACCGATGATCAGCCCCAGGAATGACCCGGCGATGGCGGCGCTGGTTGACGCCCAGTGCCAGGCCGCGCTGTCGTGCGTGGAACGCGTCGGTGATCACCGCGGTGCCGAGCAGGTAGCCCATCAGATCCCACTTGTAATGGGGATGCGTGGAGTCGAAGCGGTTTCTCGGTGCCGCAGGTGCCGCGGGCGTGGCTGATGTGGTTGGCGTACTCACAGGTCTGACTGCCTCCCCTGAGGGGCAGTCTGCCCGTAGTTAGCTGCTGCTAACTAACTATTCGCGCCTACACGCGACGCCTCGATCGGCACACCGTGACGCGCATGCCGAGTCTCCTGCCGGGAAACGAAGCGGGAGACGACGTCGGAACGCTGGCCACCACCCGGAGGGCTGGAGGCTTGCCGGCAGCCGCGATCCCCGCGGCTACGATCCGGTGACCGGCTCATGGGAACTGAGGAGGATGCCGTGGCCCAGGACACCGCGACCGAGGACACCGCCAGCAGAGTGCAGCCCGCGGTCCAGCCGGTCGGCAACAAGCTCAAGGGTCGCGTCGCCCTGGTCACCGGCGGCACCCGGGGCATCGGTGCCGCCATCTGCCGCAGCCTCGCCTCGCAGTGCGCCGGCGTAGCCGCCGGCTACGGCGGCAACGAGGAAGCGGCCTTGCGCTTCGCCGAGGACTTCCGGACGACGTTCGGGGAAGACTTCGCCGTCTCGGTGCACCGCGGGAACGTCGCCTCCGCCGAGGACTGCCGGCGGGTGGTCGCGGAGGTGATCGAGCAGCACGGCTCGCTCGACATCCTGGTCAACAATGCCGGCATCACGATCGACAAGACTGTGATGAAGATGACCGACGAGGACTGGTACAAGGTGCTGGCGGTCAATCTGTCCGGCGCGTTCTTCATGTCCAAGGCCGCCCTCGAGCACATGGTGCCGAAGGGCAACGGTCGCATCATCAACGTCTCCTCCGTCATCGGCGAGATGGGCAATGTCGGCCAGGCCAACTACGCCGCGTCGAAGTCCGGTCTCTTCGGGTTGACCAAGACCCTCGCCCGGGAATCGGCGGGAATGCTGGGCCGTGCCGGAAAGCTCACCGAGGGGTCGATCGGCATCACCGTCAACACGGTGACCCCGGGTTTCATCGCGACCGAGATGCTGGAGTCGATCCCGCAGTCGGTGATGGACAAGATCACCGCTCAGATTCCGCTGGGTCGGCTCGGCCGGCCGGAAGAGGTCGCCCGAGTCGTGCACTTCCTGGCTGCCGACGCCTCCGCCTACATCACCGGTCAGGTGTGGGGCGTCAACGGCGGCCTGGACATGTGACCACGTGTGATCAGAATGTCCGATCCATGATTCCGTCATCGTCCCTCAGGAGGTAACCATGCCCACTCGTAGCCAGGCCGTTCCCGAGGAGCCGACCCCGGATGAGGCCGCTGGCAGCGCGACGTCGGCGGTGGAGGAGGCCACCCAACGGATCCGGGCTCTCAACGAGATGATCCTTTCCTCGGCGAAGCAGGCCGGTCAGGGGTCGTTGGATGCCTATGAGCGGGCGCTGGAAAGTCTGGTCGACTTCGAGCAGCGGGCGGCCGGTGCCACTCAGCTGGAGTGGGTGTCGGCGGTGGCCAACGCGCACGCCCGGTTCATCAACGATGTGAGCGGCGCCTATGTCAAGGCAGCCCGGGAAATGCTGAAGTAAACCCGACCAAACGGAGGGGGCCATTAGGCAGGGTTCCCACGGGACGGCGGTCCCGATAGCATCCCGGCAGTTGGGATCTTCTTCTCGGGAGCGGACGAATGACTGATACGACGACCAGCCGAATCCACAACGACGAAGCGTTGGAGAGCACCCTCGAGGAGCTCATGAAGGTCGAGCGCTTCGAGGTACCGGAGGGTTTTCGGGACCAAGCCAACATCACGGATCCCGACGTGTACGCCGAGGCGAACGCGGACCCCGAGGCGTACTGGGCGCGACGGGCGCGCGAACTGCACTGGCATACCCCGTTCACCACCGTGCTCGACGAGAGCAACCCGCCGTTCTACAAGTGGTTCCAGGACGGCGAGCTCAACGTGTCCTACAACTGCCTGGACCGCCATGTCGAGGCCGGCAACGGCGCCCGCGTCGCCTACCACTGGCTCGGTGAGGAGGGCGAGGAGCGCGCGATCACCTACGCCGACCTGCACCGGGACGTGCAACTGCTCGCCAACGGCCTGAAGGACCAGGGCGTCCAGCGTGGCGATGTCGTGGGCATCTTCCTGCCGATGATCCCGCAGGTAGCGGTGGCGATGCTCGCCTGCGCCCGCATCGGAGCGCCGCACAATGTGGTGTTCGGTGGGTTCTCACCGGAGTCGGTGGCCGAGCGGATGGAGGTCTCCGAGGCCAGGGCGCTGATCACGGTCGATGGCGCTCGGCGCAAGGGCAAGGTCGCCGGGATCAAGTCCGAGGTCGACCGCGTGATGGGCCACCTGGCCAGCCTCAAGACGATCGTCGTGGTCAACCATGCAGGCGTCGACTGTGCCATGCAGGAGGGCCGGGACGTCTGGTACGAGGACCTGCTGTCATCCAGTGCGCCGGACTGCCCCGCTGAGGCGTTGCCGGCCGAGCACCCGCTGTACATCCTCTACTCCTCTGGCTCCACGGCGAAGCCTAAGGGCATCCAGCACACCACTGGCGGTTATCTCACCGGCGTGGCAGCCACCCACCGTGACGTCTTCGACCTCAAGCCGGAATCGGACGTGTTCTGGTGTTCCGCGGACGTGGGCTGGGTGACCGGGCACTCCTACATCGTGTACGGGCCGCTGGCCAATGGCTGTACCAGCGTGATGTACGAGGGAGCGCCGGACTACCCGCACAAGGGCATCTGGTGGGAGATCATCCAGCGCTACGGCGTGACCAAGTTCTACACCGCGCCGACCGCGATCCGGGCCTGCATGAAGTGGGGCGTCGAGTACCCCAACAAGTACGACCTGTCCTCCCTTCGGCTGCTGGGCACGGTGGGTGAGCCGATCAACCCGAAGGCGTGGCTCTGGTACCACGCAGTTGTCGGCGGCGAGCGCTGCCCGATCGTGGACACATGGTGGCAGACCGAGACCGGCCACATCATGATTTCTCCACTCGCCGGGTTGGTGGCGACCAAGCCGGGGTCGGCGACTCGAGCGCTGCCGGGCATCTCGGCCGCGCTTGTGGATCAAGACGGCAACGAGATCACCGAGGGCACCGGCATCCTGGTGTTGACCCGGCCGTGGCCGGGCATGTTGCGCACGCTGTACGGCGATGACGACCGGTATGTCTCCACCTACTTCGAGCGTTTCGGGCCGAAGACCTACGTGGTCGGCGACGCCGCGCGGCGAGACAGTGACGGCTACTTCTGGATCATCGGCCGCACCGACGACGTGATCAACGTGTCGGGGCACCGGCTGTCCACCGCGGAGGTCGAGTCCGCCATCGTGGCGCATGAGAAGGTCGCCGAGGCGGCCGTGGTGCCCGAGCCCGACGAACTCACCGGGCAGGCGATCGTCGCTTTCGTCACCCTCAACGGCACCCTGCAGGGAGACGACGTGGTGGCCGAGGAGATTCGGACCCACGTCAGCGTGCGGATCGGCAAGCTGGCCCGGCCCAAGTCGATCATTTGGGCGGACGACCTGCCGAAGACCCGCTCTGGCAAGATCATGCGAAGGCTGCTCCGCGACATGGCCGAAGGCCGGGAACTCGGGGATGTCACGACCCTGCGCGACCCGGACGTGGTCGAGGACCTGCGGCAGAAGACGCAGGCCCGCAAGAAGTCCTAGCGAGTCCTCGTCGCGGGACTTGCCGGTGGAGGTACCGACGCTCGGAAGCGGGAAGATGTAAGCCATGACCTCGTCATCTTCCAAGAGCCAGGTGCCGCCACCGGCGGTCGCGAAAGGTGTCGGCGCGTCCGGCCGCAACGGATCTCGGTCCGGCGGCCGGACGCAGTCCGCTCACCGGGGTTCGACGGGCACGGGGGCAACCTCGGTGCCGCTGCGCGGAGGGGATCTGATCGGGCGGGCCGACCCAGCGTCGCTGGGTGCCTCGGTCGGTCGGCTCGCGGTAGCCCTGGCCAGCGCCCCGCAGAAGAGCGCTGGCATCGGCATGCGCTACCTGTTGCAGACCGGACAGGCCGGTGCGGTGTCGATGCTGCGGTCGGTCGGGGTGGTGGTGGACGGGCCGGCCGAATCCGACCCAGGGGACAAGCGCTTCGCCGATAGGGCCTGGGAGTCCAACGCGGCGTTGTTCTGGGTCCGTCAGCAGCACCTCCTCCTCGAGCGGCTCACGGATGAGCTTGTCGATTCGGCGCGGATGGAGGAGGCCACCCGGCGCAAGGCCGCCTTTCTCGTCCGGCTGATGGTCGACGCCGTCGCCCCGACCAACTTCCTGCCGACCAATCCGGCCGCGGTGAAGAAGGCGTACGACACCGGCGGTCTGAGCCTGGCCCGTGGCGCCCGCAACTTTCTCTCGGATCTGGTGACCAACAAGGGTCAGCCGCGCCAGGTCGTGCCAGGGCAGTTCACGGTCGGTAAGGACCTGGCGGCGACCCCCGGTAAGGTGATCTTCCGTAACCGCCTCATGGAACTGATCCAGTACACCCCGCAGACGGACACGGTGCACGAGGTCCCGCTGCTGCTCAGCCCACCCTGGATCAACAAGTACTACATGATGGATCTTTCGCCTGGGCGCAGCCTGGCCGAGTGGGCAGTGCGCCACGGGCACACGGTGTTCGTGATCTCCTATCGAAACCCCGACGCGTCGATGCGCAACATCCGGCTCGACGACTACCTGATCGACGGTCCGAGGATCGCGCTCGACGTCATCCAGGACATCACCGGTTCGGATGAGGCCAATCTGCTGGGCCTCTGTCTCGGTGGCACGCTGACCATGGCGACCCTCGCCCACCTGAACGCCACCGGAGACCGGCGGGTCCGGACCGGCACCCTGCTCAATACCCTTGTCGACTTCTCCGAACCCGGCCAGCTGGGGATCTTCACCGACGAGTCCACCGTGTCTCGCCTGGAGAAGCAGATGGCGGAGACCGGTTTCCTGAAGTCGGAGAACATGCGGACGACCTTCGACCTGATGCGTAGCAACGATCTGGTGTGGGGGTTTGCCGTCAACAACTGGTTGATGGGCGAGCCGCCGGCGGCCTTCGACCTGCTGGCGTGGAACGCGGACTCGACCCGGATGCCGGCCGACATGCACTCGTTCTACCTGCGGTCCTGCTACCTGGAGAACCAGTTGGCGAAGGGCCAGATGGAGCTGGCGGGGGAACGCCTGGACCTGTCGACGGTTACCCAGGATCTGTACTTCGTCTCGGCCGAGCAGGATCACATCGCGCCGTGGATGTCGGTCTACAAGGGTGCGCTGCTGCCGAAGGGCCACATCCGATTTGTCCTGTCCAACTCCGGTCACATCGCCGGAGTGGTGAATCCGCCCAACCCGAAGTCGCGGTTCTACGCCACGAAGGATGATGTGCTGCCACCTGACCCCCAAGTCTGGCGGGCCCGGGCGGAGGAGCACACGGCGAGCTGGTGGGAGGACTGGACCCCCTGGATTGCGCAGCGGGCAGGGGGACAGCGGACGCCACCGCCGATGGGAAGCGAGACCCACCCTGTGCTTGGTGACGCACCCGGCTTGTACGTGCACGGCAAGTAGCCCGCGACCTACCTGTCACGTCCTCGGGAGGAAACTGCGGTAGACGGCGAGCAGCGCCTGCCGCTGGTCGTCACTGAGGGCCTGGTCGGCAAGGATGGCTGCCGCTGTGGACGACTCCGGGCGGGCCTTCCCTTCGGCGTCACTTGCGTTGGAGTCGCTGGACCGGGTATCCGCCGGCGACGGCTTCGCCGGGACGCTGCGAGTGGTCAGACCGGCGTGCGCGAGCAGTTCATCGGCCGGGACGCCCAAGGCCGCGGCGATCGATCGAAGAACGCGCACCGAGGGTTGGTGCAGCCCCCGCTCGACCTGGCTGAGGTAGGCGTTGGAGATCTTGGCGAGATCGCCCATCTCGCGCAGGGAGAGGTCGGCCAACTGGCGCTGGGTGCGAATGAAGGACCCCAGCGCCCGCAGCTGCGCTTGCCAGGGGTCATTCTCGACCATGGTCGTCAGCCTGCCATCAGGCGGCCGCTCCCGCCAAGGCAACGACCGTCAGCAGGACCCCGACGGGTGGTCGCCGAGGCCCTGCTGAGAACGGGATCGGTCAGTGGCCGATGCTCGCGACCTTGGCGCTGACCTCGTCGGAGAGCGTCTGCACGGCGTCGCGGATCTTGACAGCAGCGTCGTCGGCCACGCTCGTCACCCGGGTGGCGTAGTCGCCGTAGGCGCGGGTCGAGGTGTCGAGCAGACGGTTCCAGTTCTCCACGGACTGGGTGGAGGAGGAGGCGACGGAGCCCATCATCTCGCGGGTCGCGTCGAGCACGGCGCTCTGGAGCTTGGCGGACAGCTCCAGGCCATCCCGGAACGCTGCCGTGGTGGAGTCGAGCACCTCGGAACCGACCCGCTGGGACACCTGGACGAACGTGCTCAGGGTGTCAACGGCCGAACTGATGGTCTCGGTGGCGGTCTCGGTGGCGTGCTCGAGGGAGATGGGCTGGCTGCCGTTCGTGCTCTTCTGGCTGGTGTCGGCGGTGCGGGTAACCATTGGGAACTCCTGGCTCGGTGGGCTGATGCGTTAACTATACCAAGCGCGAGTACGCAACACAACCCACCCTGCGGTCCCGGAGCGGAGAGCCCATACCTGTCCCCATGACCGAGGCGATCCGCTCGACCTGCACGTGATCGATGCGCGCGAACGCTAACCTCAACCCCACCGCCGAAGATCCGCTCACGAGGGAGTGTCGGTTCTCGAGCCGCGGATTTCCGAGATCGTCGGCCAGGAGTGAGATGACTACGGCAGCACGTGGTCCGGTGGCGGATGCGCCCGCAGCTTCGGCTGCCCCCGCCCGGGCCGGTCTGGTGCTCATCGCGCTGATCCTCGTGGCCGCAGTCGCCAACATGAACCTTGCGGTGGCCAACGTGGCCCTGCCGTCCATCGGCAAGGCGTTCGACGTCTCGCAGACCGGGCTGGACCTCATCGCGGTCGGTTACTCGCTCGGCCTGGCCGCGTCAGTGATCTATCTTGGTGCCCTCGGCGACCGTTACGGCCGCAAGCTGTTGCTCGTCCTCGGCATGGTGCTCTCGGTCCCAGCGTGCCTCCTGGCCGCCTATGCCCCATCGGAGGGCGTTCTGCTGCTAGCCCGGCTGTTCGGCGGGCTCGCGGCCGGCATGTCCTACCCGACGACGCTGGCGCTCATCACGGCCTTGTGGTCGGGACCGGGCCGAACCCGGTCCATCGCGCTGTGGTCCGGTGTCGGCGGGGCCGTATCCGCAGTCAGTCCGACGATCGCCGGCTGGTTGTTGCAGTATTTCTGGTGGGGTTCGGTCTTCCTTGCCACCTTGCCGCTGGCCGTCGTGGCCCTGGTGGTGGCGGTCGCCTTCGTACCCAGCCATGTCAACGAGGCCACTGATCCGGTGGACAACCTCGGCGGCATCCTGTCGATCTGCGCCGTCGCGGCGCTGGTGCTTGCCCTTAACGTCGCCGCGGTGCCGGACAAGGGCGCCCTGACCCTCGGTCTGGCCGCGATCGCGATCGCCGCCGGGATCGGTTTCTTCCTGCGGCAGCGCCGGGCGAGGTCGCCCCTCTACGACCTGCAGATCGCCGGGCGCCGCGTGTTCTGGGTCGCCGCGTGCGCAGGAATCATCGTCTTCGGCTCTCTCATGGCCGCGATTTTCGTCGGCCAGCAGTTTGTGCAGAACGTGCTCGGTGATTCCACGCTGGCGGCGGGTATCGCCATCTTGCCGGCAGCTGCCCTCATGGTGGTTGCCGCCCCGCTCTCGGCAAGGCTGATAATTTCACGGGGGTCCCGGTTCACGCTGCTCGTGGGCTACGCCTTCTGCCTGCTCGGCTTCCTGACCATGCTCCTGCTCTGGCGGGAGGGCAGCACGTTCTGGCAGGTGGGTCTCGGCTACGCGTTCATCGGGATCGGGGTCGGGTTCGCCGGCACGCCGGCATCGCACTCGCTCACCGGGTCGGTGCCCGTCCACCGGGCCGGCATGGCTTCCGGCACCGCTGACCTGCAGCGTGACCTGGGGGGCGCGATCATGCAGTCGATTCTCGGCGCGCTCCTCACAGCCGGTTATGCGGCAGCGTTCGCCTCTGCGATCGGCTCCGCGCCGAACGGTAAGCAGGTCAGCACCAGCGTCCAGAACCAGCTCACGAAATCCTTCTCCAGCGCGGCCGAAGTCGCTGGGCAGTACCCCCAGTACTCCAAGCAGATCATCGCCGCGGCGAAATCGTCGTTTCTGTCCGGGGCCGACTGGGCCTACGGCGCGGGGATCATCGCCATCCTGCTTGGTTCGGCACTGGTCTTTTTCCTCTTCCCCAAGAAGGAGCGGGAGGAGGAGCTGCTCGGCCGCTACCACGCCGAGGACACGGGCACGACGGCCGCTGGGCCCCGTACCGGTCCACCGGCCCGGGCGTTGCGCTCGTGAACCTGGCTACGGGAGGCGGCGCCTGTGCAGGGTCTCGCCGCGGTCAGTGGGCCGTCTCAAGCGGAGACGGCGCCAACAACAGGTATGCCTGCAACACGATTATCCCGGCCGCAGCTGCCCACTTGTCCACTGGCACAGCCACCCCGTAGCAGAAGCGGTCGGCGAGCAGCAACCCAACCTGCAACAGCACGATCCAGCCGAAGGTCACCGTCGACAGCTCCGCATACCGCAGACTCGAGGAGTACACCCAGAACAGCAGACCGAACGTGACCAGACCAGCGCCGCCTATCGTCCATGAACCGGTGCGCACCCACGTCTTCGCCAGCACTGCGCCCAGGCCGTCCAACGCAGCCAGCAGCACCATCGCCCCGGCAGCGACCGCAGGAGTCGACCAGGTTGCCGGAACCCGCAACAGCGGCACCTCTCCGGCGATCATCTCGGCCTCCGATCCGCCTGTCCCGGCCGAACTGCCAGCTGCCCACCGGATGCCATCCAGGCCCGGATCACGGTAGCGAGCCGACCGTTGTTGTGCAGAGGAGGGGAGGACATCCGCTGATACATCGCGGATGCCACCCGCAACCGCGATCATCCCTCGACCTCAGTCATGCGTGGCCCGACGTCAGTCAGAGCAAGGCGAGCCCCAGGCCGGCGACGGCTGCGGCCAGTCCGAGCACGAGACTGCCCACGAGATTGGCGGCAGCCTGCAAAAGCGCGCCGGTCTCAGCGAGGGCGAGGGACTCCCAGGCGTAGGTAGACCAGGTGGTGTAGCCGGAGCAGAATCCCGCGGAGAGCACCACTGTCGGACCGGTCGGCAGCCCGTGGTGGGTGGCCAACCCGGTGACGAGCCCGAGCAACAGCGATCCGGAGGCGTTGACGACAAGCGTGCCGTAGGGAAACGTCGAGTCGTGCTGGTGCTGCGCGAGCTGGTCGAGCAGGTAGCGGGCAACGGCGCCGCAACCGGCAGCCACGCCCACCAGGAGTACGACGATCACGGCTCGGTTCCCGCAAGCGTCCCGCCTGGATTGCCGACGTAGCGGACGACCTCGACGTCGTCGAGGATGACCAAACCTTCGGTGATGAGCTCATCGAGCTGAGGGAGGAAACCTAGAATCCGCTCCTCCGCGTCCACGATGATGATCGCCACGGGGAGGTCCTGGGAGAGGCTGAGCAACCGGGCGGTGTGGATGGCGCTCGATGCCCCGAACCCCTCGATGCCGCGCAGCACACTGGCGCCGGCCAGGCCATCGCGGTGCGCCCGGTGCACGATCTCGTGATAGAGCGGTCGATGGTGCCAGGTGTCGTCCGCCCCGACGAAGATGGTCAACCGGCGCGCGGGTCCCGCTAGACGCATCATGTCCTCCGTGGGCTCTGACGTCCTGGGTGACGTCCTGTGTGGTGGTGGCGGTTCGTTCCGATCGCCCGCCCCAGCTGCAGCCCGAGTGAGGCAGCGCCCAGCGCGGCGAGCAGACTGCCGGCCACGTACAGCACACTCGTGCGGCCGTGCCCGTGCGCGGCCAGTTTGGCGGCATCGACCATGACAGAGGAGAATGTGGTGAAGGCCCCGAGAAAGCCGGTTCCCAGCAGGGGGCGGGCGAAGCGGTGGGGGGTCCACACCTCGGCGAGGACGACGAGGAGCAGGGCGAGCGCGAGGGCACCGACGGTGTTGACCACGAAGATCGCCCAGGGGAATGCCCGCGCCGGGGTCGGCCAGGCCGAGGTGACACCGTAGCGGGCCAGTCCGCCCAGGATGCCGCCGGCGAAGACCGCACCCAGAACGGCACCCTGCAGACGCGGCCACCGACTACGCCGCGAACCCGGGAACGGGTCGCCGGTCGTCGCCCGGTGGTCGCGGCTTTCCGTCATGCCGACATCGGGATCGAGCGGGAGCCCGCTGGGAGGGCTTCGGTCGCTCAGCAGAAGGCCAAGGTGTGCTCGGCGGGTGCGCCAACCTCAACCCAAGTGCGGACGATGGTGGTGTCATTCGTCTGGGCGGTCAATCGTCCTCCTCGGCTGTGTCCTCGACAGCGTCCTCGACAGCCCGGGCGTAGGCCGCGAGTGC
>JADGOV010000001.1 GCA_017882785.1 Frankiaceae bacterium | reverse complement strand
CCCGCGCCCAGCCAGCGGGAGAATCGAGCGGACAGGGCGAGGAAGCCCAGCAGCGTTGCCGGCACCGCCAGGATCAGCAGAGGTACGCGCATGGACGCCGGCGGATCCTGCCGGACGGCGGTGCCGGAATGGGGGCCGGAATGGGGGCCGAAGAACGTCCGCAACCACATCCTGGTGGCGTAGGCGCCGGTGAGCAGCGCGGTGACCAGGCCGGCGCCGAGGACCAGCCAACCGGCGAGGCCGCCGCGGGCCTGCGCTGCCCCGAGAACCGCGTCCTTGGAGAAGAAGCCGGCAAAAGGTGGCAGCCCGGCCAGGGACGCCAGTCCGATCGTGGTGACCGCGAACGTCAGCGGCAACACCCGGCGCAGCCCGCCCATCTCGCTCATCAGGTTGGTACCGACCGCCCGGATCACTGCCCCCGCCCCGAGGAACAGCAGCGCCTTGTACGCGGCGTGGGTGAGCAGGTGGAAGAGCCCCGGCGCGTACCCGCCCACCGCCAGTCCGCCGATCATGTACGCCAGCTGGCTGATCGTGGAATAGGCCAGCACACGCTTGAGATCGTCCTGGGCCAACGCCGCCAACGCGCCGAGCAGCATGGTCACCGCCGCGACGGCGGCGAGGACGTCGAGGGTGAGCGGGCTGGCGAGAAACAGCGGGAAGAGCCGGGCCACGACGTACACCCCGGCCGCGACCATCGTCGCCGCGTGGATCAACGCGGAGATCGGCGTGGGACCGGCCATTGCGTCCGGCAGCCAGACGTGCAGCGGGAACTGGGCACTCTTGCCGAGCACACCGCAGGTCAGCAGGAGAGTGCCGGCGACCACCGCGGTGTGTGGCAGTGGCCGGCTCAGCACGTCGCTGATCCGGAACGACCCCGCTGCCGCGCCGAGGGTGAAGATGCCGAAGAGGAAGCCGACATCGCCGACCCGGGTGGTGAGGAACGCCTTCACGGCCGCCGCGCCGGCCGAGGGCTGCTCCCGGTAATGACCGATGAGCAGGTAGGAGCAGAGCCCCATCACCTCCCAGCCGACGAGCAGCACGATGAGGTCCGCGGCCAGGACCACGGTGAGCATGGCGGCGGTGAACAGCGACACCTGCGCCGCGTAGGCGCAGTAGCCCGGGTCGCCGCGCAGGTAGCCGGTGGAGTAGAGCTGCACCAGCACGGCGACCAGGCACACCATCGCCGCCGTGATGGCCGCCAGCGGGTCCACCCGGGTGCCGACGGTGATCCGAATGCCACCGGTCGGGGTCAGCGTGCCAACCTGGTCGACCACCGTGCCCGCCCGCGTGTGCAGCAGCAAGGCACCCGCCAGCACAGTCGCGGCGGCGGTCCCCAGCAACGCCGGTGCCGCCGGCCCGCCGGGCAACCGCCGCCCGAAGAGCAGTCCCACGACCGCGGCGAGGAAGGGCAGCGCGACGATCAGTGTCGGAAGCACTGCCTCGCCGGCCAGCGAGCTGCCGGTCATCCCGTGTCACCCGCCGCCTCCGGCGGGTCCCGGTCGGCCAGGGCGCGCAGCGTGTCAACGGCGATCGAGTCCCGGTTGCGGAAGATCAGCAGCACGATGGCGAGACCGACGCCGACCTCGGCGGCGGCGATGACGACGACGAACAGCGCGAAGAGCTGACCGGTCAGGTCGCGGTAGGCGGCCGAAAAGGCGACGAAGTTGAGGTTTCCGGCGTTGAGCATCAACTCCACGGCCATGAGCACGGCAACCGCGTTGCGCCGGGCGAGCACCCCGTAGACGCCGAGCGCGAACAGCACCGCGGACAGCAGCAGCGGGAGGATGAGGTGCATCAGCGTCGACCGATCTCCGGTCGGGTCAGCACGATCGCGCCGACCAGCGCCGCCAGCAGCAGCACGGATGCGATCTCGAAGGGCAACACGTAGGAACGGAAGAGGGCATCGCCGATCGGCCGGCCGGCACCGGTGCCGGCGACCCGGTCGAGATCGACGTAGGCCGACCGGAAGGCCTGCACGAGCAGCGTGACGAGGGTCACCCCGACGCCGCCCGCGACCAGGGCGGCGGCCGGGCGATTCCCGGAGTCCAGATCCTGTCCGGGACCGACGGGCGCCCGGGTGAGCATCGCGGCGAAGAGCAACAGGACGACGATCGCCCCGGCGTAGATCAGCACCTGCACCCAGGCGACGAAGTCGGCCGTGAGCAGCAGGTAACAGGCCGCGAGCGCCCCCAACGTGACGACCAGCCACAGGGCAGCGTGGATCACGTTGCGGGCGGTGACGACGAGCACACCCGAACAGCAGGCGAGCAGCCCCAGGGCGCCGAAGACGACGTCCTTGGTCGTCACGAGGAGTCGCCGGCGGGAGGGTCGACCTCCGGTCGGTCCGCCGCGACCCCTGCCGACCGGGACGGTCGGGCCGGCCGGGCTGGGGCCTGCCGGGCCTGCTGGACCGGTGGGGGCTGCTGGGCCTTCTGGGCCGCCGTGACCTCCTTGGCCGGCTCGGCGCCGGGATCCAGGGCCGGCGGCTCCGGCACCGTCCACATCCACTCCCGCAGCCGGTCGCGCTCGTGGGTCAGGTCGCCGATGTCGCCCTCGGCGTAGGCGAACTCCGGCGTCCAGAACAACGCGTCGAACGGGCAGACCTCGATGCAGATGCCGCAGTACATGCACAGGGAGAAGTCGATGGCGAAGCGGTCGAGCACATTGCGAACCCGCGCCCGCCCTCCCTCCGGAGCCGGCAACGTCTCCTTGTGCGAGTCGATGTAGATGCACCAGTCCGGGCACTCCCGCGCGCAGAGCATGCAGACAGTGCAGTTCTCCTCCAGCAGCGCGATGACGCCCCGGCTGCGCGGCGGCAGTTCGGGCTCGACGTCGGGATACTGCTGGGTCACCGACCGGCGGGTCAGCGCCTTGAGAGTGACGCCCAGCCCCTCGACCAGACCCTTGCCGGGTACCTTCGTCATGCCCGAGCCACCTCCACCACTCCGGTCAGCAGAAGTTGCGCGAAGGAGAGCGGCACGAGCACCGTCCAGGCGAACCGCTGCAGCTGATCGGCCCGCAGGCGTGGGTAGCTCACCCGCAGCCAGATCACGGCGAAGGACAGCGCCATCACCTTGATCAGCGTCCAGAGCCAGCCGAGCTGGACGTCGAGGAACGGCCCGCGCCAGCCGCCCAGGAACAGCACGGTGGTCAGCGCGGCGAAGACGACGATGCCGGCGTACTCGGCCAGCAGGAAGAATGCGAAGCGCAGTCCGGTGTACTCGGTGTAGGGCCCGAACACGATCTCCGCGTCGGCGACCGGCATGTCGAACGGCGGCCGGCGCAGCTCGGCGAGCCCGGCGGTGAAGAACACGACCGCGGCCACGCCCTGGTACGGCAGCCACCACCACCGCCACTGCTCGACGATGCCGGGCAAGGACAGGGTTCCGGCGGCCATCGCGGCCGACGCCGCGGCCAGCACCAGAGGCAGCTCGTAGGCCAGGAGCTGGGCGGCGGCCCGCAGGCCGCCGAGCAGAGCGTACTTGTTCGCACTTGCCCAGCCAGCCATGATCGGGCCGAGGACCGCGACGCTGATCACAGCCAGGGCGAAGAAGAGGCCGACGTCGAGCGCCTGCGCGACCTGCTCGCCGGGCCCGATCGGGATCACCGCGAGCACCAACAGGTACGGCAGCAGGGCAACCACCGGTGCCAGTCGAAAGACCACACTGTCGGCCGCGGCCGGCACGATCTGCTCCTTCTGCGCGAACTTGACCCCATCGGCGACCAGCTGTGCCCAACCGTGGAAGCCCCCCGCGTACATCGGGCCCAGCCGGGATTGCATGTGGGCCATCGTCTTGTGCTCGAGTTGCCCCACGAGTAGCGGCAGGGTGAGGAATGCGAGCAGACAGCCGACCAGCTTCAGCGCAACCTCCGCCCAGACCGGCATCATCGCCAGCCTTCACCCCACTCCGCCGGGTCCGGCACGCCAGGCGGTGCCATCTTCCGCCGGGTCGGCACGCCCTCCGCGTCAGACTCGCCGGGTTCCTTGGCCCCCGGCCAGGACTTGGCCACCCGCGAGGCCAAAACGAACTCCTTGCGGAGCGGGTGACCTTCGAAACCGTCGGGCAGCAGCAGC
The DNA here is from genome assembly GCA_017882785.1 of Frankiaceae bacterium. Lineage (GTDB taxonomy): Bacteria > Actinomycetota > Actinomycetes > JADGOV01 > JADGOV01 > JADGOV01. The sequence continues at coordinate 70,459 of JADGOV010000001.1, read as the reverse complement.
GGAATCAAGAGCGGATGGCCGGGGAAGATGATGCCGAACATCTCGAAGCTCTCCCGCTCGTGCCAGTTCGCTCCCCGAAAGACGCCCGTCAGCGTGGGCAGCGTGGGCTCATCCCGGCTGACCCGGGTCCGCACCAGCACGCCCTGCCGTTGCGGTATCGACCACAGGTGGGTGACGATCGCCAGCCCAGCCTCGGCATCGTCGTAAACGGACAACCAGTCGAAGAACGTCAGACCCAGCCGGTCCCGGGCCCGCTCGTGCGTGGACACCCAGTCCGCGGGCGCCACGTCCACTGTCGTGACGCCGAAGGAGTCAGAGACCGTGCCGAGCTCGTCAACCGTCATCGGGCTCTTCACCGACCGGATCGGCACGCAGCAGCGGCCGCTGCAGGGCGGCCGCCGGCACCGACCGGATCGGGCGTGGCCCGGCCGCCGCGTACCGGTCGCCCAGCGACTCCCGGGCGATCTTCTGCTGGAGGGTGAGGATGCCGTGCAGCAACGCCTCCGGCCGAGGTGGGCAGCCTGGCACGTAGACGTCCACCGGCACGATCTGATCGACGCCCTTTGTCACGCAGTAGGAGTCCCAGTACGGCCCACCGCAGTTCGAGCAGGCGCCGAAGCTGATCACGTACTTGGGCTCCGGCATCTGCTCGTAGAGCCGGCGTACGGCGGGCGCCATCTTGTCGGTGACCGTACCGGAGACCACCATCAGGTCCGCCTGCCGAGGTCCGGGGGCAAACGGGATCACGCCCAGTCGGATGAAGTCGTGGCGGGACATCGACGTCGCGATGAACTCGATGGCGCAGCAGGCCAGGCCGAAGTTGAACACCCACAGGCTGTAGCGCCGACCCCAGTTCAGCACGAACTTGATCGGTGCCGGCACCGCCCGGGTCAGAGCTCCGACGCCCTGGGCGCCGGCCGTGGGCAGCGGCAGGAACGGCAACGGGTGAGCGGGGGCGGGTTCGGCGGAGCCTGCGGCCAGCGGAGGGATGTTCACATCAGGTCCAGTCGAGGACTCGGCGCCGCCACGCGTAGAACAGGCCCAGGCCGAGAATGCCGAGAAACAGCGCCATTTCCACCAGTGGCGCGACACCGAAGCGGGCGGCCGCGAACACCGTCGCCCAGGGGAAGAGGAACACCGCGTCGACGGCGAAGACCACGTAGAGGAAGGCGTAGACGTAGTAGCGGATCTGGCTCTGCGCCCAGCCCTCCCCGGTGGGATCCACGCCGGACTCGTAGGTGAGCCGCTTCTGCGGGGTCCGGCGGTAGGGGGCGAGCAGACGGTTCCCGGCGAAGGACACCGACACGAAGGCAACCCCGACGAGGAGGAGCAGCCCCAGGAGGAGGTATCCGCCGAAGTAGCCGCGCACGGGCTGATCGTAGGGCCTAGCGGCGCGAGCACCACTCCGCACTCCGCTCGGGGCCACGCAGTGCACGCCACGCCGTCAGCGCCGAGGTCTGGTCACCCCGGCGCATCGGGGGCATGATCTCCCCAGCGGCTCCATCAGTCCCAGCGCTGCCCGGACCGGCGCCGCACCGGCATCTGCGAAGGACAGGTAGGGCTGTATGGCACCCATCCGGGTTTTTCTGCTCGATGATCACGAACTCGTCCGCCGCGGGTTGAAGGACCTCCTCGAGGAGTCAGGGGACATCGAAGTCGTGGGCGAGGCCGGCTTGGTGCACGACGCGATGGTGCGGATCGGCGCATTGCGCCCTGACGTGGCCATCCTCGACGGCCGGCTGCCCGACGGCAGCGGCATCGACGTCTGCCGGGACGTACGGTCCCGTCAACCCGAGACCGCGTGCCTGATCCTCACCTCCTTCGACGACGACCAGGCGCTGTTCGCGGCGATCATGGGTGGGGCGGCCGGCTACGTGCTCAAGCAGATCAAGGGCAACGACCTGGTGGACGCCGTGCGCCGGGTGGCCGGCGGCCAGTCGCTGCTCGACCCCGCGGTGACCCAGCGAGTGCTCTCCCGGCTTCGCGAGGGGCCAAAGGAGGACCCGCGGCTGTCCTCGCTCACCGAGCAGGAGCGGCGGATCCTGACTCTCGTGGCGGAGGGTTTGACCAACCGCCAGATCGCCAGCCGGATGCACCTGGCGGAGAAGACCGTCAAGAACTATGTCTCCAGTCTCCTCTCCAAGCTGGGACTGGAGAGCCGCACCCAGGCCGCGGTGTTCGCCACCAAGCTGCACGAGCGCTGAGGGCACTCGGCCGGCAGTTGGGCCAGTAGTGGCCCGACACGGCTACGGCTCGGGATGCAGCGGCACCCGCCAGGTGATCGTTGTGCCGCGCTCGAGCAGGCCGCGGCTTGTCGTCATGGAGCCGGACAGCGTCTCGGCCCGCTCGCGCATGTTCGCCAGGCCGCTGCGACGCCGGCTCCGGCCCAGCCCCACGCCGTCGTCGGAGACGTTCAAGGTCAGGCTCCCGTCCGCGACCTGCATGACGACGTCGACCTCAGAGGCTGTGGCGTGACGAGCGATGTTGGACAGGGACTCGCGCAGGGCGGCGAGCACGTGAGCCTGCACGGGCACCGGGACCGCGTCGTCCAGGCTCCCCTCCAGGCGCACGCGCGGCTCGAAACCGAGTGTGCTGGCGCTCTGCGAGACCTCCTCCAGCGCCCGGGCCCGGAGACTGATCTTCGGGTCGTTCTCCTGCAGGGAGAAGATGGTCCGACGAATCTCCCGTATCGTCTCGTCCAGGTCGCTGACCGCGCTCTCCAACCGGGCTTCCGCGCCCGAGTCCTGCAGGAACCGACCGAGGCCCTGCAGCGACAGACCGGTGGCGAACAGCCGTTGGATCACTAGGTCGTGCAGGTCACGGGCAATCCGGTCACGATCTTCATAGACGGCCAGCCGGCCACGGTCGCGCTGGGCGCGCTGGGCCTCCTCGTAGAGTCGGGCGTTGTCGATAGCCACTCCGGCAGCACCGGCGAGGGCCAGCACGATGCCCTCGTCCTCAGGGGTGAACGGCGCACCGGCGGACTTCTCGGTCAGGTAGAGGTTGCCGAACACCCGCCCCCGGACGCTGATCGGCACCCCCAGGAACGAGCGCATCGCCGGGTGCCCTGGTGGGAAGCCGTAGGCCTTCGGATGCTCGGTGAGATCCGGTAGCCGCAGCGGATGGGGATCGGAGATGATCAGGCCGAGGATCCCCTTGCCACGGGGGCTGTCGCCGATGGTACTGACCACGTCGGGGTCGATCCCGACCGTGATGAAGTCGGAGAGCTGCTCACCGTCTTCGGCGATGACGCCGAGGGCCCCGTAGCGGGCCTCGACCAGCAACCGGGCTGCTTCCACGATGCGGCGGAGGGTCGCGTCGAGGCTGAGATCGCTGCTGATGGAGATCACCGCGTCCAGCAACGCCGGCAACCGCTGCTGGGCGGCCAGCAGGTCGCCTGCCTGCTCGACCAGCTCGCGGAGCAGCCGGTCGAGCCGGAGCCGTCCACTGGCAGGAGTGCCCGACGGTGGAGGTAGATCCATGGACTGCCACCTTAGTGAGTCGGGGCTGACCACATCGGGCCACCTCGGCGTGCCCTGGCAGGTCAGGCGTCGGCGAGCACGATGCCGAGCAGCAACGCGACCAGCGCCGAGAGGCCAGCCAACGCGCGCAGCGCGGGCAGTAGTCCGACAAAGACGATCTGGCCGCCCATCAGACAGTGGCCGCGGTGACGTGCAGGAAGAGCCGGACAGCTTCGAGGGAGATCGGCAGCACGCTGCCCAGTCGATCACACGGAGTAGGGGTCGGGCCGAAGGTCCCTAGCCGCTCTCGCCGATGATCCCGCAGGCTGGAAGGGTGACGACATCTGCGCCGTGGCTCCAGGAGCTTGACCAGCGGGAATGTGCCGATTTGCTCCGCACCGGCAGCGTCGGCCGAGTCGTGCTGACCGACCGGGCGTTGCCGGTGGCCCTCCCCGTGAACTACGCGGTCGACGGGGACAGCGTCGTCTTCCGCACCGCCAGTCCCGGCACGCTCAGCGCTGCGACGGGGGGCTCGGTCGTCGCCTTCGAAGTCGACGAACTCGATCTGGAGAGTCGGGAGGGCTGGAGCGTCCTGGTCACCGGCGTCATGCGAGAGATCACGAGCGTCTCCGAACTGCTGCGGGTCGAACAACTCCGGCTGGAATCGTGGGGCGCCGCCGGCCCCAGTGCCCGATTCGTCCGCGTTCCGTTCGCGCTGCTCACCGGGCGCAGCCTCCGCGCTCAGGCAGTCTGAACCCGGGTCCCGTCACCCGGGAGGTGGGTCGATCACCGAATCCAGGGCGCGGCGGGGGGTGCGAGCGGAATCGTGCTGGACCGGATAGCCCATCCGCAGCACCATCTGGGGGTGACCCAGCAGCCGTAGTTCGCGGGCGAGCATCGCGCGGGTGACCGGCACGTCAAGAACCTGCCCCAGTGGCGATGCCATCACCCCGTCCGCGGCCGCCCGCAGCAGGACCCACCCCATGGCCTGGCCGGCAACCAGCCAGGCGGGTCGCCCGTCGCCGTCGGTGGAGAGCACCACCACCAGAGGCCGTTCCACGGGATCGTCCTCCCCGGAACCGCCCGGCCGCGCCGGCGCGCCCTCGAAGTTCCGCATGGGCAGCGAGGTCCGCGGCCCCACCGGCGGCAGCACAGCCGTCGGGATGCCGTCCTCCGCGTCCTCCCGAACCCAGCGGGACAACTCCTCTCGGTAAGCCGGATCGGCGGCCTCGAGCTGATCCGCCCGGTCGATGAGGACCGTGGCGACCACCAGGTCGTCCGGGTCGGTGAGCGCGTGCAGCACCACGCCGACCTCGGCGGCGCCACGGGTCATGTCCGCAAGGAGGTCCGCGGAGACGGAGACGGCGTCGAAGGCCCCACGATGGGTGTGCCGTCGGGCCATGGCCGCCAACAGGCGGCGGTCCTCCGCCGTCGCCGGCTGTGTCTCCCCGATCTCCAGACGAGCGAGGTAGTCCTCGTTTCGGGCGTCCGGCAGCAGGTGCACGACGGCATCGTGGTCGGCGGCGCGGACCGCCAGTCGGGCGTGTTCCAGCGCCGCGCCGCAGCTGATGATCCGTTGCCGGCCCGTCGGGTCCAGCACGTCGAGGCCGCGGGACGGATCGACGAACAGATCCACCCGGTCGGTGCCCACCTGGAAGCGCCAGGGTTGGGTGTTGTGGATCGACGGCGCTGCGGTCGCTTGACGCACGATCTCGCGCAGCTGCGCCGAGTCCATTCTGGCGGCCATATGTGACCCTAACCGTGGTTGGACGCTACGGAACACGCCGGGCGGGCCCGGCCCAAGTCCGGTCGGAAGGCCAAAGGGGAAGGCCGACGGCCTCCGTCCGCTTACCATAGGTAAGCAGTCCGCAGAAGGGCACGTACCTTGACCCCGTTGGTCCACAAGCCTGTCGAGCAGCGTGACGGGGTCGTCATCCGTTTCGCGGGCGACTCCGGCGACGGCATGCAACTCACCGGCGACCAGTTCACCTCCCAGACGGCTGCGTTTGGCAATGACCTGTCGACGTTGCCTGATTTTCCGGCTGAGATCAGGGCGCCCGCCGGCACCCTGCCGGGCGTCTCCGCGTTCCAGGTGCACTTTTCCGATCATGAGATCCTCACCCCTGGCGACGCGCCCGACGTGCTCGTCGCGATGAACCCGGCCGCGCTGAAGGCCAACCTGGCCGATCTGCGGCGTGGCGGTGACCTGATCGTCAACACCGACGAGTTCACCCCGCGCGCGCTGGCCCGGGTGGGATATGAGCGATCCCCGCTGGACGACGACTCTCTCGAGAGCTGGCGCGTGCACGCGGTGTCGCTGACCTCGATGACGCTGGAAGCCCTGAAGGACAGCGGACTGAGCAGGAAGGAGGCCGAGCGAGCGAAGAACATGTTCGCGCTTGGCCTGCTGTCCTGGCTCTACCACCGTCCAACCGCCGGCACCGTGGCGTTCCTGGGACGCAAGTTCGCCCGACAGCCGGAGATCGCCAAGGCGAACGTCGCGGCCTTCGAAGCGGGCTGGTCCTTCGGTGAGACCACCGAGTCGTTCTCGGTGTCCTACCAGGTCAAGCCGGCGACGATGCCGGCCGGCACGTACCGGCAGATCTCCGGGAACCTGGCGCTGGCCTACGGACTCATCGCCGCCTCGCAGCGGGCCGCGTTGCCCCTCTTCCTCGGCGCCTACCCGATCACGCCCGCCTCCGACGTGCTGCACGAGCTCAGCAAGCACAAGCGCTTCGGGGTGCGCGCCTTCCAGGCCGAGGACGAGATAGCGGCGATCGGCGCCGCGCTCGGCGCCTCCTTCGGCGGCTCCCTCGCGGTCACGACGACCTCCGGCCCCGGCGTCGCGCTGAAGAGTGAAACCGTGGGCCTGGCGGTTTCGCTGGAGTTGCCGCTGGTGATCTGCGACATCCAGCGCGGCGGCCCTTCCACCGGGCTGCCGACCAAGACCGAGCAGGCCGACCTGCTGCAGGCGATGTACGGCCGCAACGGGGAGGCGCCGGTGCCGATCGTGGCCCCCCGCTCCCCGGCGGACTGCTTCGACGCGGCGCTCGAAGCGTGCCGCATCGCGCTGACCTACCGGACACCGGTGTTCCTGCTCTCCGACGGCTACCTGGCCAACGGCGCCGAACCCTGGCGGATCCCGGACGTGGCCTCCCTGCCGGACCTGCGCGTACCGTTCGCCACGGTGCCCAGCGACGGCAGTGGATACCTGCCCTATGCCCGGGACCCGGACAACCTGGCCCGCCCGTGGGCGAGGCCAGGAACGCCGGGTCTGGAACACCGAATCGGCGGGCTGGAGAAGGCCGACCGTACCGGTGCGATCAGCTACGACCCGGACAATCACGACACAATGGTCCGCCTCCGCCAGGCGAAGGTGGACGGCATCGCCCGCTCGATCCCGGCGATGGTCGTGGAGGACCCCTCGGGGGAGGCCCGGGTGCTCGTCCTGGGCTGGGGCTCGACGTACGGCCCCATCGGGGCGGCCTGCCGGCAGGTGCGCGATGCGGGCGGTGCGGTGGCGCAGGCCCATCTGCGTCATCTCAACCCCTTCCCGACAAACACCGGCGACGTGCTCGGCGCCTACGACCGGGTGCTGTTGCCGGAAATGAACCTGGGTCAGCTGGCCAGCCTGCTCCGGGCGCGCTACCTGGTGGACGTCATCCCCTACAACCGGGTCCGCGGCATGCCGTTCAAGTCAGGTGAGCTGGTCGGCGTCATAACGGATGTGATCGACAGTGTCTGAGACCGTTCCGCCGCGCTCGGGCCCGCCAAACGGCTCGTCCTGGCCCGTCCGTCAGGGGCTGGATCTGGTGCCCACCACGGCCGACAAGCAGAGCGCCAAGGACTTCAAGACCGACCAGGAGGTCCGCTGGTGCCCGGGCTGTGGGGACTACGCCGTCCTGGCCGCTGTTCAGGGGTTCTTCCCGGAGCTGGGCCTGCGGCGGGAGAACGTGGTCTTCGTCTCCGGCATCGGGTGCTCCTCGCGGTTCCCGTACTACATGAACACCTACGGCATGCACTCCATCCACGGTCGCGCGCCGGCCATCGCCACGGGCATCGCGGCCTCCCGCCCGGACCTGTCGGTCTGGGTGATCACCGGGGACGGCGACGGGCTGTCGATCGGGGGTAACCACCTCATCCACGCCCTCCGGCGCAATGTCAACCTCAAGATCCTCCTCTTCAACAACCGTATCTACGGGCTGACGAAGGGCCAGTACTCGCCCACCTCGGAACTCGGCAAGATCACCAAATCGACGCCGGTGGGGTCGCTGGACCACCCGTTCAACCCGGTGTCGCTGGCGCTGGGCGCGGAAGCGACATTTGTCGCCCGGACGTTGGATTCCGACCGCAAGCATCTGACGGCTGTGCTGCGCGCCGCCGCCGAGCACCGCGGCACCGCGTTCGTGGAGATCTACCAGAACTGCAACATCTTCAACGACGGCGCGTTCGAGGTCCTCAAGGACCCCGACACCCGGGACCAGGCGCTACTCCGGCTGGAGCCAGGATCACCCATGATCTTCGGGACCAGCACCGTCAAGGGCAGCCGCACGACGTCGGGGGCGGGCGCTAGCCCAACCACGAGCAGAGGCGTCCGGCGCGGGACTGACGGCGGGGTCGAGGTGTGCGCGGCCGATGATCCGGCGGTGTTGACCCACGACCCGGCGCTGCTCGACCCGAGCACCGCTTTCGCGGTTTCCCGGCTTGCCCAGCCGACACCGGTGGGGATCTTCCGTGCCGTGTCGCGCCCCACGTACGACGACCTCATGCAGCACCAGGTCGACCTGGCGACATCAACAGGGAGTCCGGCCGACCTCGGCGAGCTGCTCCGGGCCGGGGACACCTGGCAGATCAGCTGACAACGCTGGCCGGCTGGCGCTCGCCGGGAGTGACGAAGTCAGCCGGTACGGGCCATGACGTAGTCGCAGAGCGCCTCGAGGGCGTCCTTGGCAGCGGACGGCGGGAGCGGATGCAGCGTCTGTCGGGCGTCGTTGGCCCAGTGCTCCATCACTGCGCGGGCATCCCGCATAGCACCGGAGCCGCGGAGCAGGCCGAGCGCATGCGCCACCGCCACGTCGTCGACAAGATCGGCATCCAGCGCGTCCCGGAGGGCGGCGTCACCGTCCCGCAGCGCGTAGAGCACGGGGAGTGTGCGGACTCCCTCGCGGAGATCGGTGCCGGGCGTCTTGCCGGACTCCGCGGAGGTGCTGGCCACGTCGAGCAGGTCGTCGGAGAGCTGGAAGGCGACCCCGAAGCGCTCGCCGTAGCGAGTGAGGATCTCCACGGTCGCCTCGTCCGCACCGGAGAGCATGGCGCCGAACCGGCAGGATGTGCCGATGAGCGAACCGGTCTTATCGCTGAGCACCCGTAGGTAGTGCTCGATGGGGTCGGTGCCGACGTCCGGACCGGTGGTCTCCCGAATCTGGCCGGAGACCAGCCGCTCGAAGGTCCGGGCCTGAATCCGCACGCACTCGGGCCCGAGATCGGCCAAGATGTCCGAGGCCTTGGCGAACAGGAAGTCACCGGTGAGGATCGCGATGGTGTTCCCCCAGCGGCTGTTCGCCGACACCGCACCGCGGCGCAGTTCCGCCTCGTCCATCACGTCGTCGTGGTAAAGGGTCGCCAAGTGGGTGAGTTCGACCACGACCGCCGCCGGCACAACGCCGGGGGCGGCCGGATCCGCCAGGTGCGCGGCCAGCAGGACCAGAAGTGGCCGGAACCGTTTGCCGCCAGCTTCCACCAGGTGGCGGGATGTCTCTGTGACGAAGGCGTAGTCGCTCTTCACCGATGAGCGCAGCAGCGCCTCAACGGCCACGAGGCCGCCGGCCACCTCGGCCTCGAGGGCGGGTGAGGGAAAGGTGCGCGCGAGCACCGGTGCGGTCACCGTCGAGCTCCCCTCGGTCTCGCACCGGTGAGGCACCGGCCGGTCTGGCGGGCTGCGGCCCTGTGGGCGCCTTGCCGGTCGGTCTAGCGGATGAACAACGCCGCTTGATCGGCCAGCTTGAGCAGCGGCGATGGAAACACGCCTAGGACCACAGTAACCGCCACACCGAGGGCCAAAGCCGCGGAGGTGAAGGCCCCGGGGATGGCCACGGTCGGACCGTCCGCCGCCGGCTCGTTGAAGAACATCAACACGATGACCCGGACATAGAAGAAGGCCGCGATCGCGCTGCAGACCACCGCGACCACGACCAGCCCCGCAGCCCCGGCGTCGGCCGCGGCGGAGAAGACCGCGAACTTGCCGGTGAAACCGCTGGTCAGCGGGATGCCGGCGAGCGCGAGCAGCAGGATCGCGAAGGCGCCGGCCACCATCGGCGATCGCCGGCCGAGCCCCGCCCAACTGGACAGGTCGGTGGCCTCGCCGTCCGCGTCGCGGACGAGGGTGAGGATGCCGAACGCGGCGAGGGTGGTGAAGCCGTAGGCCAGCAGATAGAACAACGAGCCGGCCAGCCCAGCCCGGGTGGCGGCCACGACGCCGGTGAGGATGAAGCCCGCGTGCGCCACCGAGGAGTAGGCAAGCATGCGCTTGACATCACGCTGAGTGATCGCCAACAAGGCACCGACCGCCATGGTCGCGATGGCGATGACCCACAGCAGGGGTCGCCAGTCCCACCGGATGGCGCCGAACGCCACGTAGTACACCCGCAGCAGCGCGCCGAAGGCTGCCACCTTCGTTCCAGTCGCCATCAGCGCGGTGACCGGGGTCGGCGCGCCCTGGTAGACATCCGGTGTCCAGGAGTGGAAGGGCACCGCGCTGATCTTGAACAGCAGCCCGACGGTGAGCAGTCCCAGCCCGGTGTAGAGCAGTCCGTCGTTGGACGCGGTCACCTGGGTGGCGGCTGCGATCCCGGGCAGGCTCACCGTGCCCGCGTAGCCGTAGAGCAGCGCCAGCCCGTAGAGAAAGAACGCCGAGGAGAAGGCGCCGAGCAGGAAGTACTTGACCGCCGCCTCCTGCGAGAGCAGCCGACGCCGCCGGGCCAGTCCACACATGAGGTACAGCGGCAGCGACAGCACCTCCAGCGCGACGAACATCAGCAGCAGGTCGTTGGACGCCGGAAACAACAGCATCCCGCCGATGGCCAGCATCGCCAGCGGGAACACCTCGGTCTGCAGGTGGTCGGTGCCGACCAGTGCCCGCTCGTCGGCGGACCCGGGCACGGTTGCGGCCTGCGCGACGATGGCCCCGCCACCGGATTCCAGGGACCTCTCGGCGAGCAGCAACATGGCGGCGACGCCGAGGGCGAGGACGGTGCCCTGCACGAACAGCGCCGGCCCGTCGACGGCCACGGCCCCGACGGCGGTGACCTCCCGCGTACCGGCGAGCAGCCCGACCGCGAGGAGTCCACCGAGCAGGCCGAGCAGGGCCACAGCCAGTTGCAGTCCGGCTCGGGCACGACGGGGAGCGAAGGCCTCGACCAGCACCCCGATGAGCGCTGCGCCGAAGACGGCCACCATCGGCGAGAGCGCCGAATAGGCGATCTGGGGGGCGGGGAAGTCGGCGGCGAGCGCGGGCAGCGATTGTGCGGTGCTCATGGCCGCCCCTTCGACGACGTGACGGAAACCGGAACCGAGGGTGGCGGATCGGTGCGGGAGACATCCTGCATGGTCGCCTGCACCGCCGGGTTGATCACGTCCAAAAGGGGCTTCGGATAGACCCCCAGCGCGAGGATCAAGGCGAGCATGGGTGCGATCACCCAGGACTCGCGGCTCGACAGGTCGGGGAAGTCCTTGACGGCAGGCTGGGCGGGACCGGTCATGGTGCGTTGGTACATGACCAGGATGTAGAGCGCGGCCAGCACGATGCCGAGGGTGGCCAGCACGGCGAACGTGCGGTAGCGGGTGAAGGTGCCGACCAGCACGAGGAACTCGCTGACGAACGTGGACAGCCCCGGCAGGGCGAGGCCGGACAGGCCGGCCATGAGGAACGTGCCGGCCAACCAGGGCGCAACCCGCTGAACGCCGCCGAAGTCACCGATCAGTCGGCTGCCGCGACGACTGATGAGGAACCCGACGATGAGGAACAGCGCCCCCGTGGAGAAACCGTGGTTGACCATATACAGCGTGGCGCCGGACTGGCCGTAGCTGGTGAAGGCGAAGATGCCGAGCGCGATGAACCCGAAGTGCGCAACCGAGGTGTAGGCCACCAAACGCTTGAGATCGGTCTGCCCGACGGCCACGAGTGCGCCGTACAGGATGCTGATCACACACAGGACGAGGACGTAGGGGCCGAAGGTCCTCGACGCGTGCGGGAACAGCGGCAGGCAGTACCGCAAGAGGCCGAACGTGCCCACCTTGTCGAGCACGCCGACCAGCAGCACCGCGGCCCCGATCGGGGCCTCCGCGGCGGCGTCGGGCAGCCAGGTGTGGAACGGCCAGAGCGGCGCCTTGATGGCGAAGGCGATGAAGAAGCCGAGGAACAGGAAGGCCTCGACGGGACGAGTGGTATCGACGTGGCCCACCAGATCGCTGAACAGGAAGGTCTTGCCGCCGACCACGTACAACCCGACGACGGCGGCCAGCATGAGCAACCCGCCGACCAGGCTGTAGAGGAAGAACTTCACCGCCGCGTAGGACCGCTTGACCTGGTCCCCGGACACGCCGTAGGACCCGATGAGGAAGTACATCGGGAGCAGCATGGCCTCGAAGAAGACGTAGAACAGGAAGACGTCGGTGGCGGCGAAGACCCCGATCAACATCGTCTCGAGGACGAGGACGAGGGCGAGAAACGTCTTCGCGTTGTGCCGCGCGGTCCGGGTCGGGGCATCCGCGTCGTGCCAACTGGCCAGGATCACCACGGGCACGAGTACCGCCGTCAAGGCGACCAAGGAGAGGGCGATACCGTCCACGCCGACCGCGTAGTGCACCCCGAACTGCGGGATCCAGGTGTAGGTCTGGCTGAACTGGAAGCGGGGGCCACCGACGTCGAAGGCGGCGCACATCGCGATCGTGAGAACGAGCGTGACCATCGAGACGGCCAGTGCGAGCGGCTTGGCCAGCCGGGTCGGCAGGCCGAGGATCACCAGCGCACCGACCAGCGGCACGACACCGATCACGGTGAGCCAAGGGAAGTCGCTCATATCGCATAAGCCAGCGTCAGGCCGATGACCACGAGAGCGGCACCTCCGAACATGAGCAGGGCATAGGAGCGGACGAAGCCGGTCTGGACCCGGCGCAGCCGACCGCTCGACCCACCGACCAGGGCGGCCAGCCCGCGGACCGCGCCGTCCACACCGAAGTTGTCGAAGAACACCAACGCCCTGGTCGTGTACTGACCTGGCCGCATGAAGACGGCCTCGTTGACCGCGTCGCCGTAGAGGGCCTGCCGGGCCGCGGTGACCACCACCGGCACGTCCTGTCGGGCGGTGTCCGGAACCGAGCGCCTGCCGAACTGGAGGTAGGCGATGACCGCGCCGACCGTCGCGACCGCCAGGATGAGCAGGGTCTGCCCCGACGCGGAGATGACGGGCGGGCTCCCCTTCTCCGCCGGGCCGAGGGAGGGGGTCAGGAAGCCCGCCAGCCCGTCACCGACGAAGGTGAGCAGGGCACCGGCGAAGACCGCCCCGATACCCAACACGATCATCGGCATCGTCATCGACCGGGGTGACTCGTTCGGAGTGACGCCCTCTTCCCAGCGTGGCCGGCCGAAGAAGGTCATGGCCATCAGCCGGGTCATGTAGTAGGCGGTGACGCCGGCGCCCAGCAGGGCGGCCGAGCCGAGGACGAGACCTGATGTGCCGCCCTTGTCGAAAGCGGCCTCGATGATCTTGTCCTTCGAGTAGAACCCGGAGAAGAACGGGAACCCGATGATCGCCAGGTAGCCGGCGGTGAAGGTCAGGAACGTGATCGGCATGAGACGGCGCAGCCCGCCGTAGTGCCGCATGTTGACGTTGTCCTTCGTGGCGTGCATCACCGAGCCGGCGCCGAGGAACATCGTGGCCTTGAAGAAGCCGTGGCAGACCAGCTGAACGATGCCCAGCGCGTACACCCCGGGCCCGATGCCGACGGCGAGGATCATGTAGCCGACCTGGCTCATCGTCGAGGATGCGAGGACCTTCTTGATGTCGTCGTAGGCGCAACCGATGGTCGCACCGAACAGCAGCGTCACGGCACCGACGATGGTGACGCCCAGCCTGGCGTTCGGGCTGACGTCGAAGATCGGGTTGGAGCGGGCGATGAGGTAGACGCCGGCGGTGACCATCGTTGCCGCGTGGATGAGCGCGGACACCGGAGTGGGGCCCTCCATGGCGTCCAGGAGCCAGCTCTGCAGCGGAAACTGCGCCGACTTGCCACAGGCGCCGAGCAGCAGCAACAGACCGATGCCGGTCGCCGTGGCGGCCATCATCCGATCCGCACCGGAGAAGACCCCGGCGAACGACGTGGTGCCGAACGTGGCGAACATCAGCATGATCGCAAGGGAGAGGCCGACGTCGCCGACCCGGTTGACGAGGAATGCCTTCTTGGCCGCGGTGGCCGCCGTCGGCTTGTAGCTCCAGAAGCCGATCAGCAGGTAGGAGGCCAGGCCGACACCCTCCCACCCGACGTAAAGGGTCAGGAAGCTGTCGCCCAGCACCAGCAACAGCATGGCGGCGACGAAGAGGTTGAGCTCACCGAAGAAGCGCCGGCGTTCGGGGTCGTGGGCCATGTAGCCGATGGAATAGATGTGGATCATCCCACCGACGCCCGTGATGAGCAGCACGAACGTCATCGACAGCGGGTCCAGCAGCAGGCCGGCCTCGACCTGGAATGACCCGGCCGGAATCCAGGAGAACAGGTGCTGGTCGATGAGGCGATCCGGGCCGCTCCGGCCCAGCATGGCGAACAACATCGCCAGCCCGAGGACGAAGGAGCAGAGCACGCTGGCGCAGCCGAGCAGATGCCCCCATGCGTTGGCCCGGCGGCCGGTCAACAGCAGCACCGCGGCACTGAGCAGCGGCAGCGCGATCAACACCCAGCTGAGCGTGAACAGGCCGGTGGCGTTGACGTACTGCGGCCCGGCACCCTGCACCAGCAACGCTGACGACGCGGTCACAGACACGACCCGGCCCTTCTCGCGTACGCGAATCCGGCCAGCGTCACAGGGACTGGTCCGGGCAGCACGAATCCTCGCATGACTAGTACTTGAGCAGGTTCACGTCATCGACAGATGCCGACTGCCGCGTCCGGAAGATCGTTACGATGATCGCCAATCCGACGACCACCTCGGCGGCGGCCACGACCATCACGAAGAACGCGATGATCTGGCCGTCGAGCGTGCCGTTTATCCGGGCGAAGGTGACCAGGGTGAGGTTGACCGCGTTGAGCATCAACTCCACGCACATGAAGACCACGACCGCGTTGCGCCGCAGGAGGAAGCCCGCCGCCCCGACGGTGAACAGGATCGCGGAGAGGTAGAGGTAGTACGCCGGGCTCACGGCTGCGGGTCCCCCTCCGCCAGCGGGAGCACGTCCGGTCGGGGGAAGCGAGCCGCGCTCATCGACTCCAGCACAGGGGCGACACTGCCGGGGGCGACCGACCCGTCGGGCAGCAGGGCCGGGGTGTCCACCGCGTCGTGATCGGCGTAGACCCCCGGACCGGGCAGCGGACTGGGGTCCCCGTCGGCGAATCGCCGGGCGGCAAGCTGCCGTTGGGTCGCCTTGGGGACCAGCAGCTCCTTGTGGGTCAGCACCATGGCACCGAGGGCCGCGGTGATGAGCAGCGCGCTGGTCGCCTCGAAGGCGAAGACATACCGGGTGAACAGCAGCCGGGCGATGCCCTGGACATTGCCGCCGGCGTTGGCCGCGGTCAGCCCGCGGACCGTCATCGACGACACCGCGGAGCCGATCAAGGCGATGAGCAGCACGGCGAAGCCGAGGCCGCCGAGGATGGCCGCCGCCCGTTGCCCCCGTAACGTCTCGACGAGAGAGTCGGCGGAACTCACTCCGACGAGCATGAGCACGAAGAGGAAGAGCATCATGATGGCGCCGGTGTAGACGATGACCTGGACGAAGGCCAGGAATGGCGCGTCCTGGGCGGCGTAGAAGGTGGCCAGGCAGAGCATCACGACCGCCAGCAGCAACGCCGAGTGCACCGCTCGCCGGGACAGCACCATGGCCATCGCGGCGAGTACGGCGATCGGCGCGAGCAGCCAGAAGATCACCGCTTCGCCCTTGGTCGTCTGCTGCAGCGCGTAGGAGGCGGTGCCCAGGTGCGCGAGCCCGCTCACGGGTGTGCCTCACCGCTCGTGGGACCGCTTCCCTGGGCCTCAGCAGGGTCCCCGAGCGTGTTCTCGAGCGTGTACTCGAGCGTGTAGTAGTCCTGGTCGGTCTCACCGAGCCGCATCGGGTGCGGCGGGGCTTCCATGTCCGCCGTCAGCGGTGCGACCAACTGCTCCTTCGTGAAGATCAGATCCTGTCGGCTGTCGTCGGCGAGCTCGTACTCGTTGGTCATGGTCAACGCGCGGGTGGGGCACGCCTCGATGCACAGACCGCAGCCGATGCAGCGCAGATAGTTGATCTGGTAGATGCGCCCGTAGCGTTCCCCCGGGGAATACCGCTCCTGCTCGGTGTTGTCGGCGCCTTCGACGTAGATGGCGTCGGCCGGGCACGCCCAGGCGCACAGTTCACAGCCGATGCACTTCTCCAGCCCGTCCGGATAACGGTTGAGCTGGTGGCGACCGTGGTAGCGCGGGGCCGTCACCTTGGTGTCTTCCGGGTAGAGCTCGGTGGTGACCTTGCGGAACTGGCTCCGGAAGGTCAGCCCGAAGCCCTTCAGCGCGTCAAGCACGGGTGACCTCTCTCGGTGCCAGCGTGGGGTCGGTCTGCTCACCGGGCAGCACCGGCACCGGGAACGCCCGGTTCCCCACCGCGATCTCGGGATGCCCGTCCTCGCCCTCCCCGTCCCGGTCGGGCTTCTTCGACGACGGCCAGAAGGACACGAGCAGCAGCAGGACGACGAAGACGATGCCGACGGGAACGAGGTTGCGCCGCAGGTTGACGTCCTCCACGACCAGGGTGCGCATGGCGGCCACGAGCAGCAGCCAGACCAGGCTGGCCGGGATGAGCAGCTTCCACCCGAGCCGCATGAACTGGTCATACCGCAGCCGGGGCAAGGTCCCCCGGAGCCAGATGAAGCCGAACAGCACCGTGAGCAGCTTGAGGGTGAACCACACCAGCCCGAACCAGCCGGAGTTGAGCACCGGCACCCGGCTGAGCAGGAAAGGCGCGTGCCACCCGCCGAGGAACAGGGTGGTGGCCACCGCGGAGACCGTGGTCATGTTGATGTACTCCGCGAGGAAGAACAACGCGAACTTCAGCGAGGAGTACTCGGTGTGGAAACCGCCGACGAGTTCCCCCTCCGCCTCGGGCAGGTCGAACGGCGCGCGGTTGGTCTCCCCCACCGCGGACACCATGTAGATCACGAACGACGGCACGAGGAAGACGAACCAGAACCGGTTCTGTGCCGCGACGATCTCCGAGGTGGACAGCGAGCCGGCGTAGAGGAAGATCGGTACCAGCGCGAGCGCGAGACTGACCTCGTAGGAGATGACCTGCGCGGCCGAGCGCAGCGCGCCCAGCAGGGGATACGTGGAACCGCTCGCCCAACCGCCGAGCACGATGCCATACACCCCGAAGGACGAGCAGGCGAGGATGAACAACACGGCCACTGGAAGGTCGGTGACCTGCAGTGCCGTGACGTGCCCGAAGATCGACACAACCCCACCGACCGGGATCACGGCGAAGGCCAGGAAGGCCGGGATCGTCGCGACGATCGGCGCGATGAAGTAGACCGGCTTGTCCGCCATCGCCGGAATGATCTCTTCCTTCAGCGCCAGCTTGATGCCGTCGGCGAGGCCCTGGCCCAGGCCGAAGGGGCCGGTCCGGTTCGGCCCGAGCCGCTGCTGCATACGGGCCACGATCCGACGCTCGGCCCAGATCAGGAACAGCGTGATCAGGACCAGGAACACGAACACGGCGACGACCTTGCCGAGGATCAGCCACCACGGATCATGGCCGAAGGTCGAGACCGTCGCCTCGGTGGCCGCCACCGGTGCGCGGGACGGCAGGGACAACGGCGAGGTGGAGATGAGCTGGTTCATGCGGAACCCCAGGCGCTGATGCGGACGACCGCCCCGGCGTCGACACCGAGGGTGACCCGGACCTGCGAGTCGGGCGAGTTCGTGGGCAGCCAGACCACCCGTGGCGGCAGGTCGGCGAGCACCAGCGGAAGGGTGATCGCGCCCCGATCGGTGGACACGGTGACCGGCTCGCCCGCGATGGCCCCGATCTCCACGGCCGTGGCCGGTGACAGGTGCAGCCTCGGCCGCTTCGCCGTGCCGGCCAGATAAGGCTCCCCGTCCTGCATCCGCCCGCGATCGAGCAGCCAGTGCCAGCTGGCCAGCAGCGCCTCCCCCGCGGCCGGGGAGGGCAGCGGCTCGGGCGGCGCGGCGGGGGCAGGAGGCCGCGGGCCGGCCCAGGCGCCGAGGCGATCAAGTTCCCGACGGGCCGCCTGGACATCGGACACACCGAGGGAGTGACCGACCGCCGCGGCGAGAGAGTCGAGCACCCGGCCGTCGTGCAACGCCCCGGTGCCCCGCAGGCTGGCCTCGAAGGTCCGCGGGCGCCCCTCCCAGTCCAGGTAGCTGCCGGACCGCTCCGCCGGCGGCGCCACCGGCAGCACGACGTCCGCCCGATCGGTCACCGCGGAGTGCCGGACTTCCAGGCTCACGATGAAGCCGACCGCGGCGAGGGCCTCGTACGCCGCTGCCGGATCAGGGAGATCGTCGGGGTCGACGCCACCGATCAGGAGCCCTCCGAGCGCACCGGTGCGGGCCGCGTCAACGATGGCGGCGACCTGCCGCCCCCGCTCCGCGGGGGGAGCCGATCCCCAGACCTCGGCGACCTCCGCCCGGGCGGTGGCGTCGGTCACCGGCCGGCCGCCGGGGAGCAGCGTGGGCAACGCGCCCGCGTCCACCGCACCGCGGTCACCCGCCCGGCGAGGCACCCAGGCCAGCCTGGCACCGGTGGCCTCCGCCAGCGCGACGGCCGCGGACAGGGCGCCGCGGACCGTCGCCAGCCGCTCACCCACCAGCACGATCGCCCCCGGCTGGCGCAGCGCGGCGGCGGCGGCGGCGGTGTCGGACTCCTTGTCGGACCGCGCCGCCAAGGTCCGCAGCAGCGCGGCCTCCTCGCCCGGAGCCGTCGGCAACAGCCGGCCGGAGACCTTCCGCACGCCGGGCGTCACGAACGGCGCGATCGCGTACACCGCCAGCCGCCGGCTGCGCGCCGCCTTGCGGAGCCGGAGAAACACGATCGGCGACTCCTCCTCGGGCTCGAACCCGGCGAGCAGCACCGACGGTGCGGCCTCCAGGTCGGCGTAGGTGGTCTCGCCGTAACGGCCGGCCACCGCGTGCCCGAGAAAGTCCAGTTCCTCCGCCGAGTGCGGCCGAGCCCGGAAGTCGACGTCGTTCGTGCCCAGCACGGCGCGGGCGAACTTGGCGTAGGCGTAGGCGTCCTCGACGGTCAGGCGGCCACCCGGGAGCACCCCGACGCCACCCCGGCTGACGGCCGCGGTCAGCCCCTCGGCGGCCCGGGCCAGCGCCTCGGTCCATGACGCCTCGATGAGGTAGCCGGCATCGTCGCGGACGAGGGGCGTGCTCAGCCGGTCATCGAGCGTCGCATAGCGGAAGGCGAAGCGCCCCTTGTCACAGTTCCACTCCTCATTCACCTCCGGGTCACTGCCGGCCAGCCGGCGCATGACCGCGCCGCGCCGCCAGTCGGTGCGCTGGGCGCAGCCGGATGCACAGTGCTCGCAGACACTCGGCGTGGACATCAGGTCGAACGGCCGCGCGCGGAAGCGGTAGGCGGCACTGGTCAGTGCACCGACCGGGCAGATCTGGATGGTGTTACCGGAGAAGGAGGACTCGAACGGCTCGTCGGCGTAGATCGCCACCTGCTCCAGAGCGCCGCGTTCGAACAGCTCGATGAAGGGATCGCCGGCGATCTGCTGGGAGAACCGCGTGCACCGCGCGCAGAGCACACAGCGCTCGCGGTCGAGCAGGATCTGGCTGGAGATGGCGATCGGCTTCTCATACGTCCGCTTCTCGTCGCGAAAGCGGCTCGTGGCATGACCGTTGGACAGCGACTGGTTCTGCAACGGGCACTCGCCACCCTTGTCGCACACGGGGCAGTCCAGCGGGTGGTTGATGAGCAGCAGTTCCAGCGTGCCGGCCTGGGCCTTGGCCGCCACGGGGCTGTCCTCCTGGGTCTTCACCACCATGCCGTCGGTCACGGTAGTGGTGCAGGCGGTCACCGGCTTGCGCTGGCCCTCGACTTCGACGATGCACTGCCGACAGGCGCCGACCGGTTCCAGCAACGGATGGTCACAGAAGCGGGGGATCTGGATGCCGAGTTGCTCCGCGGCCCGGATGATCAGCGTTCCCTTGGGAACCGTGATCGTCACGTCGTCGATGACCACCTCGACGGTGCTCACCGGCCGGGCCAGCTCGCCGGGTCGGGAGTTGGTGGAGGTCATCAGCGGGCTGCTCCGGCCTCGGCCGCGAACAGCGTCGCAGCGCTCGGGTCGAACGGGCAGCCGCCGCCCGTGTAGTGCGCGACGTACTCATCGCGGAAGAACTGGATGGAGGACACGACGGGGCTGGTCGCACCGTCACCGAGGGCGCAGAACGATCGGCCGAAGATGTTGTCGCAGGTGTCCAGCAGCACATCGACGTCCTTGGCATCGGCGTCGCCGGCCTCGAGACGTTCCAGGATCTGCACCATCCAGAACGTCCCCTCCCGACACGGGGTGCACTTGCCGCATGACTCGTGGGCGTAGAACTGCGTCCACCGCAGCACCGCCCGCACCACGCACGTGGTGTCATCGAAGATCTGCAGCGCCTTGGTGCCCAGCATGGAACCGGCACCGACCATTCCCTCGTAGTCCAGGGGCGCGTCGAGGTGCTCGGCGGTGAGCAGCGGGGTCGAGGAACCACCGGGGGTCCAGAACTTGAGGCGGTGGCCTCCCCGGACGCCGCCCGCGAGGTGCAGGAGGTCCCGCAGGGTGACCCCGAGCGGCGCCTCGTACTGACCAGGCGTGGTGACGTGGCCGGAAAGGGAGTAGATGGTGAAGCCCGGGGACTTCTCGCTGCCCATCGTGCGGAACCAGGCCGCGCCCCCGCTCACGATGGCCGGCACGCTGGCGATGGACTCGACATTGTTGATCACGGTGGGGCTGGCGTACAGCCCGGCAACCGCGGGAAAAGGCGGGCGCAGCCGCGGCTGGCCACGGTAACCCTCCAGCGAGTCCAGCAACGCGGTCTCCTCGCCGCAGATGTACGCCCCGGCGCCGGCGTGCACGACGACGTCGAGGGCGTAGCCACTGCCGAGGACGTCAGGGCCCAGGAAACTGTTCGCGTACAGCTCATCGACCGCGGCCTGCATCCTGCGGACCACGTGCAGCACCTCGCCCCTGATGTAGACGAAGGCGGTGTGCGCGCGGATCGCGTAGGCGGAGATGATGACGCCCTCGAGCAGCGTGTGCGGGCTGGCGAGCATCAGCGGCACGTCCTTGCAGGTACCCGGCTCGCTCTCATCAGCGTTGACCACGAGGTAGTGCGGCTTGGCATCGCCTTGCGGAATGAAGCCCCACTTCATCCCGGTCGGGAAACCGGCGCCGCCACGGCCGCGCAGACCGGAGTTCTTCACCAGCGCGATGACCTCGTCCTGACTCATGGCGAGCGCCTGGCGGGCCCCGGCGTAGCCGCCCCGCGACTCGTAGGCTGCCAAGGTCCAGGACCGGGGCTGTGCCCAGTTGGCGGTCAGAACCGGGGTGAGCGCGAAGGGCTTGGGTGTGCCCGTCTTGGTGCCCATCTGGGGACTCATCGTGGGGCTCCGTCCCGCGCCATGGACACCGAACCCGTCCCCGGCGATGCGACCCGGGGCATCTGCGGGGCCCGGTCGCCGCGCTCGGCGGCCATCTCCAGCCCGATGAGTGAGGCGGGCCCGGCTGAGGGGCCCTCGTCGGCCCGGCCGTCGTAGAAGCCGGCCAGCACCCGGGAGGCCTCCTTCCAGGTGCAGAGCCGACCGCCGCGGGTCGGCAGCGGAGGGTCCCCGGCGCGCAGCCGATCGACGAGCTCCCGAGCCGAGCCCGGGGTCTGGTTGTCGAAGAACTCCCAGTTCACCATGATCACTGGTGCGTAGTCACAGGCTGCGTTGCACTCGATGTGTTCCAATGTGACCGCGCCGTCTGGCGTCGTCTCGTCGTTGCCGATGCCCAGGTGCTCCTCCAGAGCATCGAGGATGGCGTCGCCGCCCATCACCGCGCACAGCGTGTTCGTGCAGACCCCGACGTAGTAGTCGCCGATCGGCCGCCGCTTGTACATCGTGTAGAAGGTGGCCACGGCCCCCACTTCGGCCTTCGTCAGCCCGAGTTCCTCAGCACACGCCCCGATCGCGGCCGGGCTGACGTAGCCCTCCTCCGACTGGCAGTAGTGCAGCATCGGCAGCAGAGCCGATCGCGGCTTGGGATACCTCGCGAGAATCTCGCGGAGAGCGAGGCGGGTCTGCTCGGTCAGCGCCATCTAACGGTCCACTCCGCCCATCACGGGGTCGATGCTGGAGACGGCCGCGATCACGTCGGCGATCAGACCGCCTTCGCACATCGCCGGCACCGACTGGAGATTGACGAACGACGGGTCGCGGACGTGCACCCGGTACGGTCGGGTGCCCCCGTCGGAGACCACGTGGTAGCCCAGTTCACCGCGCGGGGACTCGACCGCGACGTACACCTGCCCGGCCGGCACCCGGATGCCCTCGGTCACCAGCTTGAAGTGGTGGATCAGCGCCTCCATCGAACTTCCCATGATCTCCCGGATGTGGCCGAGGGAGTTGCCCAGGCCGTCGGCACCGAGGGCGAGCTGCGCCGGCCAGGCGATCTTCTTGTCCGCGACCATGATCGGGCCTGGTCGCAGCTTCTCCAGCGTCTGTTCGATGATCTTTACGGATTCCCGCATCTCGTCGAGCCGGACCAGATACCGGCCGTAGGCGTCCGCGCTGTGTTGGGTCGGAACCTCGAACTCGTAGGACTCATATCCGCAGTACGGCATCGTCTTGCGCAGGTCCCACGGGTAGCCGGTAGCGCGCAGCACTGGACCGGTCACACCGTATGCCATGCACCCGGTGAGGTCCAGGTAGGCGACGTCGCGGGTCCTGGCCTCCCAAATCGGGTTGGCCGACAGCAGGTCGTCGTACTCCTGGATCCGCTTGGGCATGATCTCGCAGAACTCGCGGACCTTCTCCTCAGTCCCCGGTGCTAGGTCCTGCGCGAGACCGCCGGGACGGATGTAGGCGTGGTTCATCCGCAGGCCGGTGACCATCTCCAGGATGTCGAGGATGAGTTCCCGCTCGCGCATCCCGTAGAGCATCATCGACAGCGCGCCCAGCTCGAGGCCGGTGGTGGCCAGCGTGACCAGGTGCGACCCGATCCGTTGCAACTCCATCATCAGCACCCGGATGACGCTCGCCCGGACCGGGACGTCCTCGGTGATGCCGAGCAGCTTCTCCACGCCGAGGCAGTAGGCCGTCTCGTTGAACATCGGGGAGAGGTAGTCCATCCGGGTCACGAAGGTCGTGCCCTGCACCCAGTTGCGGTATTCCAGGTTCTTCTCGATGCCGGTGTGCAGGTAGCCGATCACCGTTCGGGCCTGGCTCACCGTCTCGCCGTCGATCTCCAGCACCAGACGGAGCACACCGTGGGTGGACGGGTGCTGCGGGCCCATGTTGACCACGATGCGTTCGGTGTTGACCCCCTCGCCACCGAGCACGTCCCCCCAGTCCTGACCGGTGACCGTGTAGATCGGGCCCTCGGTGGTCTCCCGGACCGAGGCGTAGGGATCGTTGGGGTTGTAGCTCGAGGTGTAGTCCGGGGTCGGGGTGGCGGCGGAGGCCGGGTCCTCGCCTGCGGGCTCGCTCATGCGTATCCTCTCCGCTCGTCCGGCGGCGGCACCTCGGCGCCCTTGTACTCCACCGTGACGCCGCCGAGCGGGTAGTCCTTGCGCTGGGGGTGTCCGGGCCAGTCATCCGGCATGAGGATGCGGGTCAGGGCCGGGTGGCCGTCGAAGATGATGCCGACCATGTCCCAGGTCTCGCGTTCCAGCCAGTTGGCCGTCGGGTAGACCTCGACGACGGACGGCACGTGCGGCGGGTCCGCCGGCGCGCTGACCTCCAAGCGAAGGTGGCGGCGGTAGGTCAGCGACGTCAGGTGGTACACCGCGTGGAACCGGCGTCCGGTCGGGTCGGCCGGATAGTCCACGCCGCTGATGCTCGAGCAGAGCTCGAAGCGCAGCCGCGGGTCGTCACGCAGTTGCCGGCACAGGCCCACCAGGTATGCCGGGCGGACGTGCAGGGTCAGTTCACCGCGGTCCACCACGACCCGCTCGATGGCCTCGCCGAACTCCGGGAAGGCCCGCTCGAGGTCGTCGGCCACCGTATCGAACCAGCTGCCGTAGGGCCGGACGGCCGTGCCCAGCTCGGCCGGCCGGACCACGAGACCGCCGAAGCCGGAGGTGTCCCCGGTGCCGGTGACGCCGAACATGCCGTGGCGTTCCGGTGGTGCCGGCGGCTCGACCGGGACCGGCGCCGACGGCGCGGGCTGCCCCGGCGGTGCGGCGTCGCTCACCGGCGTACCCCTGGCCCCCGGACCGGCTCGAGGTCGCCCAGGGCGTGCCGGGTGCCGCGGGCGATGGGCTTGTCATACGGCGAGTCGTCGATCGTGGTAGGCGTTGTCTTGCCGTTGATGTCCGCGACCCGGATCTTCTCGTGCAGCTTGAGGATGGCGTCCATGAGCATCTCCGGCCGTGGCGGGCAGCCGGGAAGGTACATGTCGACCGGCACGATGTGGTCGACTCCCTGCACGATGGCGTAGTTGTTGAACATGCCGCCGCTGGAGGCGCAGACGCCCATCGCCAGCACCCACTTGGGCTCAGGCATCTGGTCATAGATCTGGCGCAACACGGGAGCCATCTTCTGGCTCACCCGGCCCGCGACGATCATCAGGTCGGCCTGCCGCGGTGAGGCACGGAAGACCTCCATGCCGAACCGGGCGAGGTCGTAGCGTCCCCCGCCGGTGGCCATCATCTCGATGGCGCAGCAGGCGAGCCCGAATGTCGCCGGCCACAGCGAGTCTGCCCGCACCATGTTGGCCATCTTGGCCACGTTGGTCAGCAGGAAGCCGCTGGGCAGCTTCTCCTCTAGTCCCACTGCAGACCTCCCCGGCGCCACACGTAGGCGTAGGCGACGAAGACGGTACCGATGAACAGCACCATCTCGACCAGCCCGAAGAAACCGAGCTTGGAAAAAGTCACCGCCCAGGGGTACAAGAAGATGATCTCGATGTCGAAGACGATGAAGAGCATCGCGGTCAGGTAGTACTTGACGGGGAAGTGCGCCGTGCCCACCGGCTGTGGGGTGGCCTCGATGCCGCACTCGTAGGCATCGACCTTGGCCCGGTTGTACCGCTTGGGCCCGGTGAACCCGGCTGCCGTCACCGAACCGACCGCGAAGGCCGCCGCCAGGACGAAGAGCACCAGAATGGGCATGTACACGTGACCCATACGATCTCCTCCCTCCTCTGCTTCTGCCCGGGAGCCGGGTCGAGTCTAGGTCCGGCGAGGCCGCGCGCCCGCGTGCGGGCGGGCGCGTCTCCTCAAGCGGCCGGCGTCAGCGTGGACAGCACATTGATGACTCGATCGGTGGCGTCGCCGCCGCGCGGGTCGGTGAGGTTGGCCATCAACTTGAGGAGCATCCGCATCAACGTCGGGTGGGGCAGGCCGTGCCGGGTGGCGAGCTTCATGATGGCCGGATTGCCGATCAACCGCACGAAGACGCGCCCGAGCGTGTAATACCCGCCGTAGGTGTCTTTGAGCGCGGCCGGGTACGCCGACAGTGCCCGCTCGCGCGCCGGGCCCTCCGGCCGCGCCAACGCCTGGACGATCACCTCGGCGGCCAACTGAGCCGATTCCATGGCGTAGGCGATGCCTTCACCGTTGAAGGGGTTCACCATCCCGCCGGCGTCGCCCACGAGCAGCATCCCGGGCGCGTAGTGCGGCTGGCGGTTGAAGCCCATTGGCAGCGCGCTGCCCCGCACCGGCCCGGTCGCGGCCGACTCGTCAAACCCCCACTCCGGCGGCGTCGATCCCAGCCAGCGGGTCAGCAGTTCCCGGTAGTCGGTGTGCTGAAATGCGGTGCTGGTGTTGAGAATGCCCAGGCCGACGTTGGACGTGCCGTCCCCCATGCCGAAGATCCAGCCGTAGCCCGGAAGCAGCCGGCTACGGCCCGGCTCCCCGTCCCAGAGCTCCAGCCAACTCTCCAGCATGTCATCGTCGTGGCGGGGGCTGTGGTAGTAGCGGCGGACCGCGACCCCCATCGGGCGGTCGTCCCGGTTGCGGATTCCGACGGCCAGCGAGAGCCGACTGGAGTTGCCGTCGGCGGCGATCACCAGCGGAGCACGGAGCGTCGTCCCGTCCCTGGTGGTGACTCCCACAACCCGACCGCCGGCGTCGAGGACCGGCTCGCGGACCGCCGTTGCCTCGTGCAGCCTGGCGCCTGCCTTCTGCGCGTGCCGCGCCAGCATCTCGTCGAAGTCCGTACGCGGCCGGACGAGGCCGTAGTCCGGGTAGCTGGCCAGGTCCGGCCACGGAATGTCCAGGCGCATCCCGCCGCCGATGATGCGCAGGCCGCGATTGCGCAGCCAGCCGGCCTCGGGGCTCGTATCGATCCCCATCGCCAGCAGCGAGCGCACCGCACGGGGGGTCAGGCCGTCCCCGCAGACCTTCTCGCGGGGGAACGTCGCCTTCTCCAGCAGCAGCACGTCGACACCGGCCTGGGCGAGGAAGAACGCCGTCGCCGACCCGGCCGGGCCGGCCCCCACCACGATGACATCGGCGTCGGAGCCGGCCGGGCCGAGAGGTCCGGACGTCATGTCGGCACGCTCCAGGACGACGACAAGGGGCTGTGGACCGTGAGAGATCCACGACGAGCAGCCTGAAGTCTAGTCATGACCTCACGGCTGAGGCCGGTGCGTGCCCGGTGCGTGCCCGGTGTGCAGCGCCACGATGCCACCGGAAAGGTTGCGCCAACCCACCTGCTGCCAGCCGGCCGCATGGATCCGCTGCGCCAGCCCAGCCTGGTCCGGCCAGGCCCGGATGGATTCGGCCAGATAGACATACGCCTCCGGATTGCTGCTCACGGCGCGGGCCACACCGGGCAGGGCTCGCATCAGGTAGCCGGTGTAGAGAGTGCGGAAGGGCCGCCAGGTCGGTGCGCTGAACTCGCACACGACGAGCCGGCCGCCGGGCCGGGTGACCCGCCGCATCTCGACGAGGCCGGCGTCGAGATCGGCCAGATTGCGCAGCCCGAAGGAGATGGTGACCGCGTCGAAGGCGTCGTCGAGGAAGGGTAGGCGCAACGCGTCCCCAGCGACGAACGGCAGCGCCCGCCGATCGTGGCCGGCCTGGAGCATCCCCAGCGAGAAGTCGCAGGCCACCACGCTGGCGCCGGTGGCGGCCAAGGCCGCGGTGGACGTGCCGGTGCCGGCGGCCACGTCGAGGATCCGGCGATTCTCGGCGGTGTCCACGGCACCCACCAACGCGCGTCGCCACCGCCTGTCCTGGCCGAGGGAGAGCACGGCGTTGGTCACGTCGTAGCGCCGCGCCACGCCGTCGAACATCGCCGCCACATCGGCTGGCGCCTTCGCCAGCGTCGCCCGGGTCACGACCGCCTGCCGGAGTCGGCCGGCTCGCTGACCGGCCGGCCGCCGATCACGGTGGCGACGCACCGCCCGCCGCCGTGTGCGACCAGCGCCTCGTACGGGTCACCGTCGGTGGGCACGTCGAACACGGCGAAGTCGGCCCGGCAGCCGGCGCGCAGAATCCCCGCATCGGGCAACCCGAGGGCGCTCGCGCCGCCGCGGGTGGCCGCATCGACCAGTCGGGCGGCCAGGCCCTGCGGCGAGGCGCCCTGAGCCAGCGCGACGGCGAACACTGCCGCGGTCTCCTCGAGCACGTCGAGTGAGGGCGACGAGGCGAGGGAGTCGGTGCCGATGGCGATCGGGTTGCCGTCGGCAAGATAGTCGGCCACCGCCGGCGTGCCGGCCTGCAGGATGCGGTTCGAGCGGACACACAGCGCAACTGAGCTGCCCCTTTCCCGCAGCAGGGCCCGATCCTCGGCATCGACGTGCACGCCGTGCGCGACGTGCACGTCGGGTCCGAGGCCGCCGATAGCGTCCAGCCGCCGCGTCGGCGTGCAGCCCGCTCCACGCTCGAGCAAGTCGTGGTCGATGCCCAAGGCGCTGAGCGTGCGCGCGATCGGCCCGACGCCGGAGAGCACGAACTCGGATTCGTCGGCCGACTCGGCGAGGTGAGTGTGCAGCCGCCGGCCACCGTCGCGGGCCAATGCCAGGATCCCTCGGAAGGCCGACGTGTCCACCGTGTAGAGCGTGTGCGGTGACAGGCCCAACCTGCGCTCAGCCGGACCGACCGTCAGTGCGGCGGTCAGGCGGGCACGCTCCGCCGGCCAGTGCGCCTGGTCCACCCCCACCGTCTCCACGTAGGAGACGCCCCCGAGGCCGGCCTCGGCGGCCGCCACGATGCCCGGTCCGATGGTGACAATGTCGGCGACGGCCGTGGTACCACTGGCAAGCGCGGCCCGCACGGAACCCCGCGCGTCGGCCAACCAACCGGCCTGGCTCATGGCATCCCGACGCCCCACCAGCGTGTTGATCCACTTCACGAAGGGCAGGCCGGAGCGGGCAAGGTCGGCGAAGCTGGGACCGTACTCCAGGTGCGTGTGCGCGTTGACCAGGCCGGGGGTGAGCACTCCGGGATAGACCCGTACCGGGCAGTCCGGGAAGGCGCGGGTCATCTCCCTTCGCGTCCCCACCGCCAGGATGCGCTCGGCAGAGGTCACGATGGCGCCGTCGGCGAGGGGTTCCGCGCAGATCGGCACGAGCATCCCGGCCGCGTGCACAGTAGGCGTTGCGGAGGACGTCACAGGAGTCACAGCGGGCGTCGGCGAGTCAGCGGGCGTCGAGCAGCACGCGCAGCAGACGGCCCACGTTCAGCGTCCAGCCGACACCGTAGGCCTGCGGCGGGAACAGCCGCGGGTCCTCGGGAGCCCACATCCGCGACCGGTAGCGAGCGAGGGTGGGCCGCCGGAAGTCGTAGGGCACGTAGCCGGCAACCATGCCGTGCCAGGTGCGTTGCGCTGCCGGCTTGCGGAGTTCCTGTGCGACGGCCGCGCCGGTGATGAGAACGGAGGCCAGCCGAAGGAGACGCCGCCACTGCGGCGGGCGGCGGTGCCGCTGCCGCTCGCGAGCTTGCCTACTCACACCGGCTCCAGGGCGAGCCGCGATGCGCTCGACGCCATTGGGCCGGCGGACCCGTCCGCGGTGGAGGACACGTGGGAATGCACCGAGTCCCCCACCGGGTCCTGAGCTGGATCATCGTGCACGAGAAGGTGGCGGTAGAGCGTGTCCCGCTGCGCGGGCGTCCGACCGGCGCTGCGGATGAGATGAATGAGCTCTGCCCGGTTGACCCGGTGCCGGGCGCCGGCGGAGGAGACCACGTTCTCCTCCAGCATCACCGAGCCGAGGTCGTCCGCCCCGAAGTGCAGAGTGAGCTGACCAAGATCCTTACCGACCGTGAGCCAGGAACCCTGGATGTGCGCGATCGTGTCGAAAAAAAGCCGGGCCACGGCGACCAGGCGCAGGTACTCCAGCGCGCTGGCCTGGGTGCGGCCCTTGAGGTGGTTGTTCTCCGGCTGGTAGGTCCAGGGGATGAACGCGCGGAAGCCGCCCGTCCTGTCCTGCACGTCGCGGATCATCGACAGATGCTCGATGCGCTCGGCGTTGGTCTCACCGGTGCCCATCATGAAGGTGGCGGTGGACTCCACGCCGAGCCCGTGCGCGGTCTCCATCACCTGCAGCCAGATGGCGCCGGTCTCCTTCAGCGGCGCAATCGCCTGCCGCGGCCGCTCGGTGAGGATCTCCGCGCCGGCACCCGCGAAGGAGTCCAGGCCGGCGTCCCGCAGTCGGCGGATCACCTCGTCGAATGCCAGACCGGAGACCCGGGCGATGTGCACCACCTCGCTGCCGCCGAGGGAGTGCAGCGCTAGCTCCGGGTAGGCCGCCCTGATCGCGGCGAACGTCTGCTCGTACCACTCGATGCCGAAGTCGGGATGGTGCCCGCCCTGCAGCATGATCTGTGTCGCGCCGAGGTCGACCGCCTCCCGGCACCGCTCCAGGATGTCCGCCAGCGGCCGGACCCAGCCTTCCGGGTGCTTGGGCGAGCGGTAGAAGGCGCAGAACCGGCACGCCGTCACGCAGACGTTGGTGTAGTTGATGTTCCGATCGATGAGGTAGGTCGCGACGCCGTCCGGGTAGCGGTGGCGGCGTACGGCATCCGCGGCCGAGCCCAGGGCGTGCAGCGGCGCGTCGACGTAGAGAGCCAACGCCTCGGCGGGGGTGATGCGCCCGCCGGCTGCGGCGCGGGCCAGTACGGCGGAGAGGTCGGGCATAGCGCCAGGGTACGACTCAGCACGCGAAGAACTCGGGACTGGGCGCTGGCGACCCGACCCGACCCGCGGCCCGGGCGGCGAACTCGACGAGCCCCGCCTGCTGGCGAGGCCCGAGGGAGAAGTCCAACGCTCGGAAGTAACGGGCGAGCGTGGCGGCGTCGAAGGGCTCCCAACGCGCCGCGCTGGCAGCCACGGCGCTGACGTGGGAGAGCGCCTCGTCCCGGGACCGGAGGAAGGCCTCGTGCACGTCCTTGACCGTGCCGGGATGGGCGAGGGCGAAATCCCGGCGGACCGCCCAGACCGCGAAGACCATCGGCAGCCCGGTCCAGTCCCGCCAGGCGGCCCCGAGATCGTGCACGGTGACGCCGGGCGGGGGCTCGATGGTCGCCCGCAGCGCGGGGTCCCCGATCAACACCGCCGCGTCCGCCTCCTGCAGCATCGCGCTGAGGTCGGGCGGGCAGGTGAAATAGTTCGGCTGCACGAGGTGGCGCTCCTCGAGCAGCATGGCCGCGAGCAGCGCGCTGGTCCGGCTCGTCGACCCGAGGGCCACCGGCCGGCCGCCGAGGTCGGGGAGCGGCCGTTGGCTGACGAGGTTCACCGACAGCACAGGTCCGTCGCTGCCGACCGCCAGGTCCGGCAACAGCAGGAGGTCCTCGGCGTGCCGGAGGTACTCGACCAGGCTGATCGGTCCCAGATCCAACTCGCCGGCGAGCAGCGCGTCGTTCAGTCGGTCCGGCGTGTCCTTGCGCAGATCGAGATCCAGCAGCGCGCCGGAGCGCACGAGGCCCCAGTAGAGCGGCAGGCAGTTGAGGAACTGGATGTGCCCGACCCTCGGCCGGGATGCCCAGACCGGGTTCGCTTCCGCGGTGGCCACCCCTGCAGGGTAGGCGCGATGCTTCCGAGCAGGACCGGGTGATCTACCAGCAGAGGCCCAGCGACGCACGGCATCATGACGGGATGTCACTCCCACGTCACGCTCGATGGGCGCCGCGCGCGGTTGCGGCGACGACTGTGCTCGCGTCGGCGCTCGGGTCGGCGCTCGGCTCGACGGCGGGCTGCTCCGCTTCCCGGCCCCCGGCCCTGGCCAGCCGACGGACTACCGCGGCCGCCCTGCCGGCCGGCAGCGGCCCCTCGTTCACCATCGCGGCCACCGGCGACGTCCTGGCGCACCACCGGATCGTGGCCGCCGCCCGCGTGGCGGCGGGGGGGAGGGGATACGACTTTCGACCTCTGCTGGCACCACTGCGACCCATCCTGACCGCGGCGGATCTCGCCCTGTGCCACCTGGAGACCCCGCTGTCGCCCGACGATCGACGGATCAGCTTCTACCCGGTCTTCTCCTCCCCGAAGGAGATCGCCCCGGCGTTGAAGTGGGCCGGCTACGACGGTTGCACAACCGCCTCCAACCACACCCTCGACCAGGGGCTGGCGGGGGTGCGCTCGACGTTGGACGCGCTCGACGCGGCGGGCGTCGCGCACACCGGCGCCGCCCGGACGGCCGCCGAGCAACGGCCCCGGGTCTACCTGGTGCACGGCGTACGGGTAGCCCACCTGGACTACACCTACGGCCTCAACGGCCTGTCCCTGCCGGCGGCCGCGCCGTGGGTGGTTCGCCTCATCGACGTCCCGCACATCCTGGCTGACGCGCACGCGGCGCGGGTCGCCGGCGCGCAGTTCGTCATCGTCGGCCTGCACTGGGGGCAGGAGTACTCCTCACCGGCGACCGCGGAGCAGCGCCAGATCGCGCGGGTGCTGCTGGCCTCGCCCGACGTGGACCTGCTGCTCGGGTGCCACGCGCACGTCGTTCAACCGGTCGAGCGCATCGAGGAGCCGACCGGCGCCAAGTACGTCGTCTACGGCATGGGCAACCTGCTGGCGCACCACGCGGTCAGCGTCAACACGCCGCCGACGCGGGACGGCGTACTCGTCATGATCACCGTGAGTGCGCGGGCCGGACGGTACGTCGCCAGCGCCGTGACCTACACCCCCACCTACGTGGACCAGGACACCTCCCGGGTCTACCCGGTCCCGGGGCAGCTCCGGTCCGCGCACCTGTCCGCGGCCACGCGGGCAACCCTCCTCGCATCCTGGCGGCGCACAGTGGCCCGGGTGAGCCTGCTCGGCGCGGCTGCTGCCGGCGTGCGGCCGGCCGACGTGCCACCCGGAGTGCCTTCCTCCTGAGGCGGACATCGGAGTCACCCCGCTAGCACCTCCACACTGACGGTCAGAACTGAACGACCTCCCGACCGGGGAGGGCACCGCAGTTGCGGATCCGGACCTGCACGAGCGCCCCGCCGACAGGTCCGAAGTCCGCCCCGGTCAGGAGGCGGACCTTCTGCTCCAGGTCGAGGAGGCCGAGCCGGCGGTGCAGCTCCGGCTCACCTACCGAGCGGGACACAGCGTCTTCGCGCCGGCACTTGAGCCGGCGTCATGCCGGGGGGAGGATGCAGGCGTGTGGAACGCCATCGGACTTGCCACGGCGATGCTGCTACCGACCCTGCTCGCTGGTGCGGTGCTGGGCGGCGTCCGGCTGGTGCGTTGGCTTCATCATCGGCGGCGTCCGCCGGTGGCGGCCCCACGGCCGATCGAGCAGATCGCGCGGGACGCGCGGCGGCTGCGGCGGACACTCGCCGACTACGAGGAGCAGTCCCCGGAAGTCGGCCGCAGCGTTCGGTTGCGTGCGCTGCGAGCGGCCTACGCCGATGCACTTGTCAGCGCGTGTTCGGCACTGGAGGTGACTCCACCCGCCCGAGGTCCCGGCGATGACATCTCCGTCGCCGAGACCTTCCGGGTCGAGGACGCACTGCGCGCCCGGGGGCTCGACGTGCGTCAAACGGCGGTCCGCTGAGCACCGCTGTCGCGGTTTCTGCGACCCCGGGTCAGGTTCTCCCCCGTCTTGGGGTCGAAGACGTGGATGGAGCGGCTGTCCACCCACAGCTGGGCGCTCTCCCCTTCCCGGACCTTGGTGGCGGCGTCCAGCCGGGCCACGACCTGGGTCCCCTCCCCGCTCATGTCGGCACCTCCGGAGTCCTTGGCGAGTTCCTCGAGCTCAGCGCTCGTGGCCCGGTCCCCTTCGAGGGTGAAGTAGGCGAAGACGTCCGAGCCCATCGACTCGACGACGTCGATCGCGGCGGAGAAGGGGATGCCGGCATCACGCACGTCGGCATTTACCAGGTCAGCGTCCTCGAATGCCTCCGGACGCACCCCGAAGATCACCTCGCGACCGGCCCCGCCCTGCTCCAGCGCCTGGCGGACCTCTCCTGCGAGCGGGATGTCGCCCAACTTGGTGCGTATTGCGTTCTCCTCCAGGCGGGCGGGCATGAAATTCATCGCCGGGGAGCCGATGAAGCCGGCGACGAAGAGGTCGGCTGGGTCCTCGTAGAGCGCCTGCGGCGGACCGACCTGGAGCAGCAGCCCACCGCGCATTACCGCCACCCGGTCCCCCAGGGTCATCGCCTCGGTCTGGTCGTGGGTGACGTAGACCATGGTCGTCCCCAGCCGCCTCTGTAGCCGGGAGACCTGGGTGCGCATCTGCACCCGCAGCTTGGCGTCGAGGTTGGACAGGGGCTCGTCCATGAGGAAGGCGGAGGGGTCCCGGACGATGCAGCGTCCCATCGCCACCCGCTGGCGCTGACCACCGGAGAGGTTCGCCGGCTTGCGGTCCAGGTGCTGGGTCAGCTCGAGAACCCGGGCGGCCTCGTTGACCTTCTCATCGATCGTCGCCTTCGGAGTCTTGGCCAGCTTGAGCGCGAAGGCCATGTTCTCCCGGACGGTCATGTGCGGGTAGAGGGCGTAGCTCTGGAACACCATCGCAATGTCCCGATCCTTCGGGGCCTTGTTGTTCACCACCTGGCCGCCGATGCGCAGTTCACCCTCGGTGATGTCCTCCAGTCCGGCGATCATGTTGAGCGTCGTCGACTTCCCGCATCCGGAGGGCCCGACCAGGATGACGAACTCGCCGTCAGCGATCTCCATGTTGACCTTGTCGACGGCGAGTGCGCCGTCCGGGTAGCGCTTGGTGATGTTGTCCAAGACGATGTCGGCCACAGCCGGCTCCTAACCCTTGACGGCACCGGAGGTGAGTCCGGCGACGATGCGGCGCTGAAAGAACAGCACGAACAGGATGATGGGAATGGTGATGATGACGGCCGCGGCGGCGATCGAGCCCGTCACCGCGGTGAACTGCGAGCTACCGGTGAAGAACCCCATTGCGGCCGGCACGGTGCGCGCCCGCGTAGTCGACGTGAGCGAAATGGCGAACAGGAAGTCGTTCCAGCAGAAGATGAACACCAGGATCGCGGTGGTGAACATGCCGGGCGCCGCCAGCGGCGCGATGACCTTGGTGAACGCCTGGAACGGCGTGGCGCCGTCCATCTTGGCCGCCTTCTCCAGCTCCCACGGGATCTCCCGGAAGAACGCCGACAGCGTGTAGATGCCCAGCGGCAGACCGAAGGTGATATATGGGATGATCAACCCTGGCCAGGTGTCGAACAGGTGCAGCGCACGTTCGATGTTGAACAGCGGAGTGACCAGCGAGATCGCCGGGAACATGGCGATGAGCAGCGACATGCCGATCAGCAGCCCCTTGCCGGGGAAGTCCAGCCGGGCCACCGCGTAGGCCGCCATCGAGGCGAGGACCACCGCGATCAGCGTCGAGATCAGCGCGATGCCGATCGAGTTGAGCAAGGCTCGGGTGAACTCGGAGGTGTCGAAGATGCCGCGGTAGTTCTCCAGGGTCCACTTCTTGGGCCAGAAGGTGGCGTCGCTGATGGTCGTCGGGTCCTTGAAGGACAGCGACATGATCCACAGCACCGGCACCAGGGCCAGCACGACGATCAGAGTGTTGGCTGTTCCCCAGCCGACCTTCTCCCGCGTGGTGCTAGCCATCAGCGCTTCCCCTCCGTGCCGGGCGCGGCCGCGCCGAATCCCTTGATGAACAGGAAGGCAATGATCGCCACGCAGATGAAGATCAGAATGGAGATCGCCGACCCGATGCCCATGTTGAGTGCGTTGAAGAGGTTGTGGTAACCCAGGATCGACACCGAGCCGGTGTTGTTGCCGCCGCCGGTCAACACGAAGATGTTGTCGAAGATCCGGAAGGCGTCCAGCGTTCGGAACAGCAGGGCCACCAGAATGGCCGGCTTCATCAGCGGGAGCGTGATCCTGGTGAAGCGCTGCCAGGCCGTGGCCCCGTCGACCATGCCGGCCTTCTGCAGATCCTCCGGCACCAGGGCCAGACCGGCCATGAGCAGCAGCGCCATGAACGGCGTGGTCTTCCACACCTCGGCCAGGATGACGATCGCGATCGCCGGCACGGTCTTGGTCAACGGCGCACCGTTGCCGAAGATCGCCGCCAGGTAGCCGGTGTCCGGGGTCCAGGCGTACTGCCAGCTGAAGGCCGCGGCCACGGTGACGATGCCGTACGGCACCAGAATCGAGGTGCGGACAGTACCCCGGCCGAAGATCGTGCGGTGCATGACCATGGCGAGGCCCATGCCCAGCACGAGTTCGATGATCACCGAGAAGACGGTGATGATCAGGGTCACCTTCAGTGCCTGCCACCAGAACGGCGAGCTCAGCACGGCTATGTAGTTGTCCAACCCGATGAACTTGGCCTGGCTGGGAAAGCGCAGGTCGTAGCGTTGAAACGACAGGTAGATGGCATAGGCGATCGGATACGCGGTTACCGCGATCATGACGATGACCGCTGGCGCACAGAGGCTCCAGCCGAGCCGTCGATCGGCCTTCGCCCCCTCGGACAGCTGCTTCCGGCCGGCCGGTGGAGCGGTTTCCGCGGCGACCGTGGTCGTGGCCTGGCTCATGGGACCAGCCCCTTGGAAGCCAGGGCGTCCTCGAGTTGGCTCTTCATGGACTTCTCCGTGCTCGGTGGGTTGATCTTGGACGGTGGGGACACCAGCTTGGAGATGACGATCGACAGGTTCTGGTAGGCCGGGGTCATTGGGCGCACGCTGGCGTTGTTCAGGGCGGTCTGGATGTCCTTGCGGAACGGGTACGCGGCCTGCAACGACGGGTCGTCGTACAGGGCAGACAGCGTGGGCGGCAGGCCGCCCTTGTTCGCCGCGATCTTCTGGTTCTCCCGGTTCCGCATGCACAGCGCCGCCTCGAAGGCCAGGTCGGGATGCCGCGAGTAGGAGCTGATCGCCATGTTGATGCCGCCGATGGTCACCCGGCTCGGCACATCGGGCTTCACCCGCGGGTAGAGCGCCCACTTGAAGTTCTTGAACAGCTTCGGCTGGTTCTCCTTCATGGACGGATACACGAAGGGGTAGTTGAGCTCGAAGGCGGAGGTACCGGCCTCCATGGCGAGCCGGTTCTGGTCCTCCTGCTGAACAGCGAGGGAGGGGTCGGCGCCTGGGGACGTGGCCACCCGCTTCATGATCGTCAACGCCTGGACGGCGGGCGGGCCGAGTTCCACCTTGGTTGCGTCCGGGTTGAGCACGCTGCCGCCAGCACTGGCCAACAGGCTGTTGAACCAGACCACGACCCCCTCGTACTGCTTGCCCTGGATCTGGATGAGGGACGGCTTGTGCTCCTTCTTCAGCTTCGCCGACATCGCGAGCATCTCATCCCACGTCTTCGGCGGCGTCGGCACGAGATCCGACCGGTACCACAGCAGTTGGGTGTTGCTGTTGTAGGGGACGGCGTAGAGCTTGCCCTTCCAGGTCGCGGTCTCCAACGGCACCTTGAGCGTGCCTTCGGACGCCTTCTGCTTGTTCGCACCCGTCCACTCCCGGATCCAGCCGGCCTCGGCGAACTCGGGGGCCCAGGTGACGTCCAAGCCGAGGATGTCCATCGCCTTGTCGTGTGCCGCGAGCCGGCGCACGAGTTGCTGGCGCTGGCCGTCGGCGTCGTTGGGCAGCTTGTTGTACTTGATCGTGTAGCGTCCGCCGCTGGCCTTGCTGCAGGTGTCGACGGCCTGCTGCACGGCTCCTGAGCCGTCCGGGAAGCTGTAGAAGTTGATCGTCGGTTTGCCGCCGCTGCTGCTGGAGCCCCCCGAGCCACAGGCGGCCAGCACCATCGCCCCGGCCACGGCAGCGGCGGCCGCGCCGGCCCGCCGTCGAGACCCCCCCGGCCTGCTGGGTGTGGCGCGGAGATGTGCGCTTGCGATCTCGGGCACGAGCCGTTCTCCTTCCACGTCGAAGTCGCACAGCCAGTGCGATCCGGGAGGCGGTCCGCATCCGAGGATCAGCGGGACGCAACATACCCACTTTTCGCGCGGCAAGACTCCCCGGCGTGGATTCGTGATCGGCGTGTCGCCCGCTGAAGGGCGCTGATCTCAG
The DNA here is from genome assembly GCA_017882785.1 of Frankiaceae bacterium. GTDB lineage: Bacteria > Actinomycetota > Actinomycetes > JADGOV01 > JADGOV01 > JADGOV01. Next base: position 33,151 of record JADGOV010000001.1, on the reverse strand, counting down.
GGCAGCCGGATGGCCTGCGGCTGCGCGTGGGCCCGCCGCGGGCGCGGCGGCTGGCTGCCGGGCAGCAGCAGCGTGCGTTCCAGCTCGATGGAGGGCATCGGTGGACCGAGGAAGTAGCCCTGAGCGGACTCACATCCCATAGCGAGCAGATGGTCCCGCTGGCGGCTGTTCTCCACACCCTCGGCAACCACCCGCAGGCCAAGACGGCGGCCGAGGCCGAGGAGGGTGTCGACCAGCGTGGCGTCCACCGGGTTGGTCAGCATGCGGGAGACGAACGACTGGTCGATCTTGACTTCATCGACGTCGACGTGAGACAGGAAGGTCAGCGAGGAGAACCCGGTACCGAAGTCGTCCACCGACAGCTGCACGCCGATGCCACGCAGGTCGGCCAGCACGTCGTCGACCACGTCCAGCTGGCGCATCATCACGGTCTCGGTGATCTCCAGGATGAGTCGGTTCGGGGCGACCGGATAGCGCGCCAGTGCCGTCGCCACGTCCCCCGGCAACGTGCGATCCAGCAGGTCGCGGGCGGAGAGATTGACCGCCACGGAGGCATCCGAACACGTCCCACCCCAGGTGGCGGCCGCGGCCAGGGCAAGGTCGAGAACCTGCCGGGCGAAGCCGCCGACCATGCATGAGGCCTCGATCACCGGCACGAAGTCGGCGGCCCGCAGCAGGGTGTCATCCGGCGTGCGCCACCTCGCCAGCGCCTCCGCACCCAGCGTCGCTCCGGTTCGAAGGTCCACCTTGGGCTGGAAGTGCACCACGAGCTCCCCGTGGTGCAGCGCCGGATGCAGCTCGCTGACCACCGTCGGCCGGCCGCTCCCCCGTGGCTGCCGCTCGGCCAGCGGGCTGCGGCCCGGCGTGGGATACCGGCGCAGGGAGCGCGGCGCACCCTTCGCCCGGTACATGGCAGCGTCGGCGCAGCGCAACAGGTCCCGTACGGTCGTCCCGTCGGTGGGCGCGCAGGCCACTCCCATGCTGGCCTCGAGGGGGACGACGAACCCGTCCACCGTGACCGGCCCGGCCAAGGCGCTGCGCACGCTGGTCGAAGCGGCGGTCACGTCGGCGTCGCTGCCGAGGTCCGGCAACAGCAGCGCGAACTCGTCGCCGCCGAGCCGCACGACCAGGTCGGAGCGGCGGACACCGCCGACCAGCCGCTGGGCCACCGCCCGCAACAACTCGTCCCCGACGTCGTGACCCAGCGTGTCGTTGACCTGCTTGAAGTGATCGAGGTCGACGAGGAACAACGCGGCGTATCGGTCCTGGCGGATCGTCGCCTCCAGCATGTCCTCGCCGCGGCTGCTCAACACCGCCCGGTTGGCCAGGCCCGTCAGTGCGTCGTGTGAGGCCTCGTGAGTCTTCTGCTCCGCGTGGTGGTGCAGTTCCTCATAGAGCTGGGAGTTGAGCAACGCGGCGGTGACCGCGTGGCTGAAGGTCGACAGTGCCCAGGACTCTCGCTCGCTGAGCAGGACGGGCGACCGATAGCACAGCCGCAGCTCCCCGACCTGGACCCCGGTCGCCGAGAGGGGCCTGCTGACAACGCTGTCCGCCCGATCTCGACACACTGATTCCGAGCCGACGACCGCCACCTGCGTCAGCCCGCGGCCACGGTCGAGCAACAGTTCCACCGCGTCACTGCGGAAGAGCTGGGCGGCTCGGGTGACGGCGGTCTCGATCACTGCGGAGTGGTTGAGTTGGTTGAGCTCCCGGGTGGCCGCGTCCAGCCGTTCCCAGGCCTCCCGCTCCTGCACCATTCGCAAACCGGCGGCCTGCGCGGTGTAGAGCCCGAGCGCTACGAACGGCAGCGTCAGCAGGGTGGCGAAGTGCGCGCCGGTGATCAGTACGAACACCACACCCACGGCGCCACTGGCCAGACACATGATCTGGTGCACGAAGAAGCCGTCGCGCAGGACACCCCAGACCGGCACCCGTTGCGCAGCGGCCACCGCGGCCGAGATTGCCAAGTCGTTGAAGAGGGAGAAACAGACCGAGGCGACGAGCAAGGGGACGACGGGCGGCGCCTGGTTGTGCAGCGGCGGGGTGTAGCCGAGCAGGGCGACCAGGCCGCCGGCAAGCAGGGTGGCCACGGTGGCGGTGCTGGCGTTGTAGAGGGTCTTCACCAGACCGCGGCCCGCGGAGAGGTGGGCGATGAGGCCACCGATCAAAGTGGCCATGAGAAGCGTGGCTAGATGGGCGTACGCGAGGCCGAGAACAAGGGCTACTTCGCCCCACACATGGGCCATGCGATTGCCCCGAAATTGCAGGTGCAGGGGCAATCTATTTGCTCCGACAATGATCGCGATCCCGGCAGTGAGCTCAATTGCCCGATATATACCGCTGCCATTGCGGACGGAATAGACGTCGTGGTGGTGCAGCAGAAACGCAGGGACAAGCGCCAGTAGGGCGCCGCCGAGACCGAGCAGTACCAGCCACCCGCGGCGCGGCCCGTGCGGCACCAGCCGGTGGCCGACACCGACGGACGACGTGCATGAGTTCACCGGTGACCTCCCGGCTGGGACGTCCCAACATTCTGCCGCGTGCGTACCGCAAAGTGTGCCGGAGGAAATCCACGCAAGTGAAAGAACGAGAAGAAAGATAGGCACGCGTCAGTAAACTGAGCGACGGTGCGACGAATGGGCTCGTCGCATCGTCGCTTATCAGATCTTGAAGCGCTTTCTATTTTCTCACCACCCGCCAGTGGGATGTGTACGAAGGGAGGCGTTCGCATGCCGCACAACAAGATCTGGACGTAACGTTACGCCCGACTGACGCACTGTGCCTAGATGTCTCCGGGAATATCACTGTGTGTATCGGAAGCGCTACAGTGCGCGACCAGGGCGATGAAGGGCCGCATGCCATGGATGGGCGGGCCGCAACCTTCCGACAGGTTTCGGTCGTCGGCGAGTTCCGCGCCCTGTGGGCAGCCCAGGCGCTCTCACTCATCGGCGATCAACTGGCCCGGGTGGCAGTGGCCATTCTCGTCTTCCAACGCACCAGGTCACCGGGCCTGAGCGCCGTCGCCTATGCCGTCACGTTCCTGCCCTGGCTGGTGGGCGGACCGCTGCTGGCCGCGATGGCAGATCGCTTTCCGCGTCGTCGGGTGATGATCTGCACCGACCTGGCTCGGGCCGGACTGCTGAGCCTCATGGCACTCCCCCGGATCCCCATCGCCGCGCTGCTGGCGCTCATCTTCATCGCGGAGTTGTTCGAGCCGCCGTTCGCCGCCGCCCGTGCGGCCCTGTTGCCCGACATCCTGCCCGACGATCGCTACGTGCTCGCCAGCGCCATCACGAACATCACCCGCGAGGTGGCCCAACTCCTCGGATTCGCCCTCGGCGGCGCGCTGGTCCTGTTGCTGCACGCCCCCGGGGCCCTGCTGCTGGACGCGGCCACCTTCCTGCTCTCGGCGTTGATTCTCGTGCTGGGCCTACGCCCGCGACCGGCGGCGCACCGGAGAGCCGCCAGCCTCGGGGGGCCCGACCTCGCGGGCGGGGTTCGCCTCGTGTTCGGCTCCTCGCGCCTACGGGCGCTTGCCGGCTTGGCGTGGCTGTGCACGTTCTACGTCGCGCCCGAGGGACTGGCCGCGCCGCTGGCCGCAACGACGCACGCCGGGCCGCTGGCAGTCGGACTGCTGATGGCGGCCAATCCGGCGGGCACCATTGCCGGCTCAGTGCTCATCTCCCGGCTGGAACCGGCCCGTCGACTGCACTGGATGACGCCGCTGGCGGTGCTCAGCATGGCGCCGCTGGTGATGGTCGCAGTGCACCCGTCGCTGCCGGCGCTGCTCGCACTGCTGGCGCTCTCCGGCCTGGGCTCGGCCTACAACCTGCCCGCCAACGCCGCCTTCGTGGCGGCCGTACCGGCACAGCTGCGCGGTCGGGCCTTCGGGGTGGTGCAGTCCGGGATGTATGTCGGACAGGGACTCGCCCTCGTCGTCGCCGGGCTGCTGGCCCAGGTCGTCAACCCCTGCACCGTCGTCGCCGTCCTCGGCGCGGCTGGCCTCCTCGTCGTCGCGCGGCTGGTCCGCTGCCTGCAGGAGGCGGCACTGCCCGCACCCCGAACGGAGCGGCCGCTGAGCGCGAGCGGGGTCTGAGCTGACGCCGCGCGAGGCCCACCCGCCCTAATTCTGCGAGTGCTTCCGATCACTGATCGCGACCGCCGCAGATCGGCGCGGATCGCCCGCGGCGGTGAGCAGCCCGTCGGGCTCGGACAGGGCCGCCCCGACGCCGCCGAAATACATCGCCAGCGGGTGGTGGGCGCGGGTCGGCAGCTCAATCGGCGGCAGTTTCAGGTCCTCCTCGTGCTCCACGACGGGTCCGTCCGCGCTGACGCGCACGTGCAGCCGGGGCCAGCGGATGGCCGCGTCGAGGGACAACCCGCCGCTGGTGAAACCGGCGAGCACCTGTAGGAGCGCAGTAGTGATCCGATCCGCCCCTGGCGAGCCGACTGCCAGCACCGCCCCGTCCGGCCGTCGGCCCACGGTCGGTGCCATGTTGGAGGCGAGCCGATCACCTGGGGTGAGCGCGTGCAGACCGTGCGGGTTGAGTTCCGGCTCCCCTAGCGCGCTGTTCAACCACAATCCGGTGCCCGGCACCATCACGCCCGACCCGTAGCCGTCGGAGGCGGTGACCGCACAGGCGTTGCCCTCGGCGTCGACGACGGACACGTTCAGGGTCGAAGGCGCCTCCCAGGCCACCGGATCCCCGGTCGCCACCAGGGCCAACAGCTCACGTGCTGCCGCACCGCGGTCGACGGCGGTGTCCAGGCGGTCACGGCGATGGCGCAGGACGACCTCCTGCACCGCCACCATGTGGGCGAGGTCCGCCGGGCTCCACGGCCCTCCCGGGTGGCCGGCCATCAAGGTGAGCATGGCCGCCAGGACAGCGCCGCCGATCGCCGGGGGCGGGTTCGTACCGAACTGCCAACCGCCGGCACTGACCCGCAGCGCAGGGCGGACCGCCGGCCGGTAGACCGCGAGATCGGCGGCGGTGAGCAACCCGTCGTGCGCGGCCATGTCGGCGACGACGCAGTCTGCCAACTCGCCGGTGTACAACGCGGCCGCGCCCTCCTTGGCGATCATCTCCAGGGAGCCGGCCAGGTGCGGAACGCGCACGGGCGAGCCCTCGGCGAGCAATGCGCCCGTCTCATCGTGTAGCGCCCGGTGGCTGTCCGGCGACCGTCCGAAGATCGACTCGTGGACGTAGGCCAGGTAGTAGGCCGAGGCGTGACCGAGCGGAAAACCCTCCCGGGCCACCTCGACGGCGGGTTCCACCACCTCGGCCCAGGGCACCCGACCGAAGCGGCGGTGCGCAGCGGCGTAGGCCGCCACGGCTCCCGGTGTGGCCACCGACCCGTACCCCACAGTGGCGCTGACCCCGCCGCCGTACTCCATCCAGACCGACTCGACGCCCCGTCCGAAGCGATCCTCGGCCAGCCCGATCCCCGGCATGGCGACCCCCCCGTCGACGGTCACCGGGTCCTCGCCGGGTCGACCCACGGTGAGGTAGGCAGCGCCGGTCAGTGCGCAGATCCCCGGCTCGCTGACCTGGGAGACGAAGGCGGCCGCGAGCGCGGCGTCGACGGCATTGCCGCCCATTTCGCCCAGTCGCACCGCGGCAGCCGCCGCCAATCGGTTGCAGGCTGCGACCGCGACATCCATCCGAATGTGGTGCACCCTGGCATCGTCGCATCCCGGACAGCCGGTTCCTGAGTGAGCGTGCGCCCGACGTCGGTTGACCGATGCTCCACACCTCATCGCCGTGATTGCGATAGTTTTCGTCCAATCAGGTCCAGGTACATCGAAATGGAGTCTGAATGAAGCGTGCTTCCGCAGTACTCGTCACGTCCGCTGCCGCCGTCCTGATGCTGCCGGCCGGCGCGCAGGCGGCACCGGCAACTGTAGGTCTCTGGCACCTGGACGAGCCCGCTGGCGCGACCGTGGCGCACGATGCCACGAACCCGGCCAACAACGGGCAGATCAGTGGTGCGGTGACTGCGGGCGTGCCCGATTATTCCGGACACGCCTTCCACTTCGCCGGTGGCGTGGTGACCGTGCCGGACGCGACCGCGCTCGACCCGGGCACCAAGCCCTTCACCGTGTCCATGTGGCTGCGGGTGCCCAGCAACTTGAGCACCGGTGACTACAACGTGCTGCAGAAGGGCCGCGCGACCACCCTGGGCGGCCAGTACAAGGTCGAGCTCGGCGGCACTCTGCAGCGCGGTGTCGGCAAGCCAAGGTGCACCTTCGTCGACGGAACCGGCAAGGCTGTCGTGGTGAAGTCCCGAGACACCGACATCGCCGACGGCCGGTGGCACTCCGTACTCTGCCGCCGGACCGCCTCCTCGGTGTCCATCAGTGTGGACGGCAGGACGCGAGCCACCACGACCACCGGGCTGGGCAGCATCGCCAATGCCTCACCGCTGCTGTTCGGCGGCAAGGCGAACGGGGTGCACTCCTACCCAGGCGACATGGACGAGGTGGCACTGCGGATCGGCTGATCGACCGGTTCTCCTGATCCGCGCCGATCCGCGCACAGCGTTGCGGCCGGCACCTCCGTGGTGCCGGCCCGCAAACGCTTGCGTCGCGCCATGCGCGGTCAGTGCACGGCGCCCTCCAGCACGCGGTCCGCGTTCTGCGCAAGGAAGACTTCCACGTGGTCAGGAATCACGTCCTCGACACTCACTTCTTCGCCACTCACGTCCTCGACACTCACGCTGTCGATGATCACCGGGCTGACGCTGACAGCCGGCACTCGGTTGTGCTTTCGGCTCAGCATGTACCCGATGGCCAGGAGGCCGGCGTAGGGGAAGGCAACGTAGAGCGCGATCCGGTTGCTGGCGTCGAAGCCGAGCAGGATGAAGACCAGGCCCAGGAAGCCCAGGACCCCATAGTTGCTGTAGGGCGCTCCTGGCATCCGGAACGTGCTGGCCGGGACGGTGCCCGCGGCCACGGCCTTGCGGTAACGCAGGTGCGACACCATGATGACGCCCCACACCCACAGCGCGCCGACGGTGGCGATGCTGGTGACATAGATGAAGGCCTTCTCCGGCACGAGGTAGTTGAGCACGACGCCGAGGAGCAGGACGGCGAAGGACACGTGCAGCGCGTTCGACGGCACGCCGCGGCTACCCACACGACCCAGCGCCTTGGGGGCCTGACCCTGACGGGACAGCGCGAAGAGCATCCGGCCGGTGGAGAACAGGCCGCTGTTGCAGGAGGACAAGGCGGCCGTGAGCACCACAAAGTTGATGATGCCGGCGGCGGCGGGGATGCCGATGTTCTCGAAGACGTAGACGAAGGGGCTGGTCTTGCCGTCGAGGTTGGTCCAGGCAAGCAGGGAGAAGATGACGGTCAGGGCGCCGATGTAGAAGATGCCGATCCGCCAGATCACCTGGTTGACAGCCTTGGGAATGGCCCGCTCCGGGTTCTCGGCCTCGCCGGCGGTCACACCGATGAGTTCCACGCCGAGGAAGGCGAAGACGACCATCTGCAGGGCCAGCAACGGGCCGGTGATGCCCTTGGGGAAGAAGCCGCCGTGGCTCCACAGGTTGCTGACGCTCGCGGTGTCGCCGATCTTGCTGAACCCGAAGATGAGGATGCCGACGCCGATCACGATCATCATGACGATGGTGAGCACCTTGACGATGGCGAACCAGAACTCGATCTCGCCGAAGAGCCGAACAGCAATCAGGTTGAGCATGTACAGCACGACCAGCGCAACCAGTGCCGGTAGCCACTGTGGGATGTGGAACCAGAAGTTCATGTAGATGCCGACGGCCGTGAGTTCGGCCATCGCGGTGACGATCCACATCGACCAGTAGGTCCAGCCGGTGGCGAAGCCGGCCCACTTGCCGATGAACTCGTCGGCGTAGGTGGCGAAGGAACCGGACACCGGTCGGTAGAGCATGAGCTCGCCGAGGGCACGCATGATGAAGAAGATCGCCACGCCGGCGACCGCGTAGCTGAGCAGGAGCGCCGGACCGGCCTTCTGGATGGCTGTCGCGGAGCCGAGGAAGAGGCCGACGCCGATGGCGCCGCCGATAGCGATCATCTGGATATGCCGGGACTTGAGACCCCGGTGCAGGTCGTCGGTGAGCGGATCACCGATTTCTGCGGGCTTGGTAGCTGCGTTGGACGTCACGAAGGTCTCCTGTGAGACAAGCGGAGGACACGGCGGGGATCGGGCGGTGCGCCGGTGTGGCGACCGCCCGACTGCCGCCGAGAGGGAAGAACAGAAAGGAACCCGAAGAAACGGAAGGGAACTCGAACTACACGAGCACGCTGAGCGCCTCGACGCTCTCGATGCCGTTTGCCTCGCCGACAGGCGCGCAGGTGAGCTGGCCGTCGACCGAGTTCACGCCGGGAAGCAGAGCCGGGTCAGCCAGTACGGCCTCGCGCAGTCCACGGTCTGCGATCTCCACGGCGTAGGGCAGCGTCACGTTGGTGAGCGCGTAGGTACTGGTGTGCGGCACCGCGCCCGGCATGTTCGCCACGCAGTAGAACGTGGAGTCGGCCACCCGGAAGATCGGGTCGGAGTGCGTCGTCGGCCGGGTGGACTCGAAGCAGCCACCCTGGTCAACGGCGATGTCGACCAGAACCGATCCCGGCTTCATCCGGGAGACCAGGTCGTCACTGATCAGCTTCGGTGCCTTCGCGCCCGTGACCAGAACAGCGCCGATCACCAGGTCGGCGTCCAGGCAGGCCCGCTCGACGGTGTAGAGGTTGGAGGCGACGGTCTGCAGGTGACCCTGGTAGATCCGGTCCGCCTCGCGCAACTTGGCGATGTTCTTGTCGAACAGCAGCACCTCGGCCTGCATGCCCAGCGCGATCGCCGCGGCGTTCATACCGGAGACACCGGCGCCGAGCACGACGACCTTGGCCGCGGGCACGCCGGAGACGCCACCCATGAGCACGCCGCGGCCACCCGCCTCGCGCTCCAGAAGGTGGGCACCGACCTGCGGGGCCATCCGGCCGGCCACCTCGGACATCGGGGCGAGCAGCGGCAGGGAGCCGTCCTCGAGTTGCACGGTCTCGTAAGCGATCGAGGTGATGCCGCTGTCCAGCACGGCCGTGGTGCACGCCGGCGAGGCCGCCAGGTGCAGGTAGGTGAACAGCAACTGTCCGCGCCGCATCCGGTGGTACTCCGACGCGATGGGTTCCTTCACCTTGAGAATGAGCTCGCTCTCGGCCCAGACATCATCGGCGATACCGATGATCTCAGCGCCAGCGGCGATGTAGTCGTTGTCCGGGATAGACGAGCCAAGGCCCGCCTCCTTCTCCACAAACACGCTGTGGCCATGACGGACAAGCTCGTGGACACCTGCCGGGGTGATTGCCACCCGGTACTCATGATCCTTGACCTCGCGCGGGATGCCGACCTTCACTGCTGACGCCTCCTTGTGGGACTGCGGTAGATGCACGGTGCCGGCGTCTGCGGGATCGCCGCTTATCGCCGTTCTTGTCACCCGTGCGTCTCATACATTCCTCGCTCAGGCAGGCCCGTGAACAGGGACGATGGTCCCGGAGTCCCGTGCGTTTCGCGCCTGCCGTCCGCCTCAGCAGATGCGCGGCAACTGCTCGCCGATCAACATGTCGACAATGCGCCGAGAGCCGAGCAACGTCCGCATCGTGACCCGGCCGGGTGGGTCGGCCACCACCGCGCCCACCACGGCGGTGCCGGCGCCCTCGGTGAGCTCGCGCATCGCGGCCACCACGGCGTCTGCCCGATCAGGGGCCAGGAACGCCAGCAGCACGCCTTCGTTGGCCACGTGCAGCGGGTCCAGGCCGAGCACCTCGCAGGCCGCGCGCACGATGTCCGGCACCGGCAGCGCCGCCTCGTCCAGCTCCACACCGACCCCGGCGGCCTCGGCGAGCTCGTTGAGCACCGAGGCCACGCCGCCACGCGTCGGATCCCGCAGGGTGTGCACCGCGGAGCCGCCGACCTCGACCATCCGCTGGACGAGCCGGTGCAGGGGTCGGGTGTCAGAGGCGATGTCCGAGCTGAAACCCAGGCCCTCCCGGGCGCTGAGGATCGCCGTGCCGTGCAGGCCGATCGGCCCGGACAGGACGACCACGTCACCAGGGCGACCACGGGTCGCCGACGGGGTCGCGTCAGGGGTCCGGACCCCCACGCCGGTGGTGGTGACGAACAGGCCGTCGGCCGCACCGCGGTTCACAACCTTGGTGTCCCCGCTGACGATTGGCACGCCGACCGCGGCCGCGGCGGCGCCGGCGGAGCGGAGCACGTGGCGCAGCTCCTCCAGCGGCAGGCCCTCCTCGACAACGAGGGACAGGGTGAGCGCCCGCGGCTGTGCGCCCATCATCGCCAGGTCGTTCACCGTGCCGTGGACAGCCAGCGCCCCGATGTCGCCGCCGGGAAACACGATCGGTTTCACCACGAACGCATCGGTGCTGATCACGGCTGTCACGCCGTCCAACTGGATCACTGCGGCGTCCTCGAGGACGGCCCGATCCCCGGCGGGATCCAGCGCCGGCACGATGAGCTCGCGCAGCAGTTCGGCAGAGAGTTGACCGCCGGATCCGTGCCCGAGCAGCACTCGCTCGGTTTCGGCGAACGGGACCGGGCAGGCCGCTTGGAGCGGATCGGCCACTGTCACCGGGATGTCACCCGGACCCCACGCGAGCGCCCGCCGCCGGCACCGTGCCAGCCAGCTCCTCGGCCGCCGGCGAGGCGGCCGGCTCCCGGCGTCGTCCCGCATTGAAGAACGCGGCGCAGGTCCCCTCGCTGGACACCATGGGCGCGCCGAGCGGGGCTCGGGGCGTGCACCGGATCGCGTACGCGCTGCAGTCCGTCGGCAGCGCGGTGCCCTGCAGGATCTGCCCGGCGATGCACTCGGGGCACTCGACGGCCGTGATGCCCCCGACGTCGAAACGCCGCTCGGCGTCGTAGAAGGCAAAGGCATCCACGATCCGCAGGCCGCTGGCCGGGATCGTGCCGATCCCCCGCCAGCCCCGGTCGGTGACGGCGAACACCCGCCGCATCGCGTCCTGCGCGGCGGCGTTCCCGTCGCGGTGGACGGCCCGGACGTACTGGTTCTCCACCTCCGCTCGGCCCTCCTCGAGCTGGCGAACAGCCATCAGGATCCCTTCCAGCAGATCCAGCGGCTCGAAGCCGGTCACCACGATCGGTACGCCGCGGGCAGCCGCGATTGGTTCGTACTCGCGCCAGCCCATCACCGCGCAGACGTGCCCGGCCGCCAGGAAGGCGTCGACCTGCGCTTCCGGTGAGTCCAGCACAGCCTCCATCGCCGGCGGAACCAACACGTGGGAGGCCAGCATGCTGAAGTTGCGCAGCCCGCGGTCGTGTGCGGCCAGGACGGCCATCGCGTTCGCCGGGGCGGTGGTCTCGAAGCCGACGGCGAAGAAGACCACTTCCCGCTCCGGTGCGGCGACTGCCAGCCGAACCGCGTCCATCGGGGAGTAGACAGCCCGAACATCGGCGCCGCGCGCCTTGAGCGCAAGCAGGTCGGTCTCCGACCCGGGCACCCGCAGCATGTCGCCGTAGCTGGCGAACAGCACCCCCGGCCGGGCGGCGATGGCCAGCGCCCGGTCGATCATCTCAAGCGGGGTCACGCAGACCGGGCACCCCGGCCCGTGGATCATCCGCAGCCCGGCCGGCAGCAGTTCGTCGATACCCTGACGGACGATGGTGTGCGTCTGGCCGCCGCAGACCTCCATGACCGCCCAGGGCGTGGTGACCGTGGCGTGGATCTCCGCCAGCAGGCTGCGGGCCAGCACAGGATCCCGGTACTCGTCGAGGTACTTCACCGCGCCAACTCCGCCACGTCGACGCCGAGCTCGGTCGCCAGCGCACCCTCGCCCATCGCCCGCAGCACCTCCAGGGTGCGATGCGCCTCCGCCTCGTCCACCAGGGCGATGGCGAAGCCGACGTGCACGATGACGTAGTCGCCGACCTGCACATCGGGGACGTAGGCCAGGCAGACCTCTTTGCGCAGGCCGCCGAAGTCCACGGTGCCCATCGGCAGCCGCTCGTCCGGATCGATGTCCAGCACCGCGCCCGGTACACCGAGACACATATCGATCACTCCCTCGCCAGCCGGGCGGCGGCTATCGCCGCCTGGCCGTAGCTGATGCCGCCGTCGTTGACCGGCACCTGTTCGTTCACCAGCGCCGTGAGCCCCTGCCCGGCGAGCGCGGCCAGCACCGCCGCGGTCAGCCGGCGGTTCTGCCACACGCCGCCGGAGAGACACACGACGTCCAGCCCCGTTTCCGCGGCGGCCTCCGTCACCAGCGCCACCGTAACCTCGATGACGGCCTGGTGGAACCCCGCAGCCAGGTGACCCGGCTGGGCCCCCGCCTGCCGCAGCGCGGCCAGCGCGGACAGCGTACCGGCGGCGTCGTACACCAGCAGTCCGTCGCGGCGGAGGAGCCGCCACGGCAGCGCCGCGGACCCCTCCCCGTCGGCGGCGTGCTCCAGGCGGACGGCCGCCTCGCCTTCATAGCTGATCGGCCCGGCGGCCAGTCCCAGCAGGCTCGCGGCGGCATCGAAGCACCGGCCGGCACTGCTGGCCAGCGGGCTGTTGATGCCGCTAGCCAGCATGACCCGCACCGTGCTCGCCGCAGGCTCGCCGATGGCCTCGGTGAGCTCGGTCACCGCGGCCGGCGGGGGTGGCGCGCCGCCCAGGTCCTCAGCGCCCAGCAGATAGCCCAAGGCGGTGCGGGCCGGATGCCGGACGGCCGCCGCGCCGCCCGGCAGCGGGGCCCGGGAGAATCGGCCGTATCGCTGGTAGCCGCGAAGATCGGCCAGCAGCACCTCGCCTCCCCAGAGCGTCCCGTCCTCGCCGAGCCCGAGCCCGTCGTAGGCCACCCCGATGAAGCGGGTGGCCACCGCGTGCTCGGCGGCGCAGGACGCAACGTGGGCGTGGTGGTGTTGCACGCCGATGAGCCGGACCCCCGGCAGCCCGCGGGCGTGCTGTGTGGAGAGATAGCCGGGGTGCAGGTCGTGGGCGACCACCGCCGGTGCGACTCCCTCGACCCGAGCGAGGTGGTCGAGGTTGCCGCGAAAGGCATCGAGCGAGTCGGCGTCCTCGAGATCACCGACATGCGGCCCTACCACCGCCCGGGAACCGGTCGCCAAGGTGAAAGTGTGCTTGAGCTCGGCGCCGACGGCGAGCACCGGTTCGGGGGCGCCGATCGGCAACGTCAGGGCGGCCGGAGCATAGCCGCGGGCGCGCCGGAGCAGCATGGTTCGCCCGGCGACGACCCGGGCGACCGAGTCGTCATAGCGCGCGAGGATCGGGCGGTCGTGGTGCAGGAACCCCTCGGCGACGCCCGCCAGCCGGCGCAGTGCGTCCGCATCCTCGACCCTGATCGGCTCCTCGGCCAGGTTGCCGCTGGTCACGACCAACGGCCGCCCCAGGTCGGCCAGCAGAAGGTGGTGCAGGGGTGTGGTCGGCAGGAACAGGCCGACCTCGCGCAACCCCGGATGCACCGACGGAGCGAGCTCGTCCCGGCCGGGGCGGCGGCCCAGCAGAACGATCGGGCGGGCCACCGATGTCAGCAGCGCCCCCTCACTCCCCTCCACATGGGCCAACCGGGTCGCGGTCGCGAGATCGGGCACCATCACCGCGAAGGGCTTTGACGGGCGGTGCTTGCGCCCCCGGAGTCGGCGGACGGTGTCCTCGGCAGCCGCGTCGCACACCAACTGGTAGCCACCGAGGCCCTTGACGGCGACGACCGCCCCGGCGGCGATGGCCGCCTCCGCGACCTGCAGGGCGGCCTCACCGACGGGGCCCGTTGCGCCATCCGCCTGCTGCCAGCTCAGCCGGGGACCGCACGTGGGGCAGGCCACCGGCTCGGCGTGGAAGCGGCGGTCACCGGGGTCGGCGTACTCGATGGCGCAGGGTGGGCAGAGCGGGAAACCGACCATCGCGGTGCGGCTGCGGTCGTAGGGCAGGTCGGCGATGACTGTCGCTCTCGGCCCGCAGTCTGTGCAGTTCAGAAAGGGGTAGCGGAAGCGCCGGTCGGCCGGCTCGAACAGTTCCGTCACGCAGGGGCCACAGACCGCCAGGTCGGGCGGGATGTCCCGGCTGGGCCCGCTGGGTCCCGTGAGTCCCCCGGTACTGGGCAGGACGTGGAAACCGGACGGCAGCCCGCCGGGAACCGCTGTTCCCGCGGCCGCGACGACGGCCGGCGCCGGGTCGACCCGCACCTCCCGCACCCGACTCGCGGGCGGGGCCTCGGCGGAAAGCCGGCGGAGGAAGTCCTCGACGGCGCTCGGTGAACCGGCGACGTCGATGAGCACCTGACCACCGTCGTTGCGGACGGTCCCGTCCAGGCCCAAGGATCCTGCCAACCGATACACGAAGGGCCGGAAGCCGACCCCCTGCACGGTCCCACTCACCTCGATGTGCGCGGTGATGTGCGCCGGCCGCCGGCCGGCCATGGTCACGCAGGCTCCTCGAACCCCGGCAGGGCGACCGCGACAGCGGCCATGAAGGGGGCCACAAAAGACCGCGCCACGGTCCGCGCCTGCTCCGGGCTGCTCCAGCGGGACACGTCACCGACGAGGTTCACCGAGGCGTGCCGCGGCAGGTCGGGCATGGTGATGAGGAAGACCGGCCGGGGGGTGCCGGCGATCTCAAGACTCTGGGGGATCTCGGAGTCGGCCGCGTCCCCCGGGAAGATCAGGCCGTTCAGCGTCCAGGGCGTGAGCAGCACCAGGGCGGGCCAGCCGGCGACCAGGTCGGTGGCGATGACCTCGACGACGAGCCGCGGGTTCGCCACCGGGTCGCCGCGGAAGGCCTCCACGTTCACCCGCTCGTAGGCGGCGTAAGCCGCTGCGGCCAGCCTGGCGGGCCCGTCGGCTCCCGAATGCGGCACCTCGGCAGGGTACATTGCGAAACCCATCCGTTTCACTCGTTAAGGTCCGAGGGGCGTGCGCCTACACAATCCGGGGACTTTCGGCCCTCCGCCTTTCCGGCGGCCTGGTCTTAGCTTCCACTATTGGGCCGAAGGAGGCTATTCATGAGCGTAGATCGACTCGCAACGGCGCAGGCCACTGTGGACTCACCGGAAGCGGACACCCTGGCCGCGCGACTGTTCGCCAGTGGCATCGATCGGCGCCGGTTCCTCAAGTACTGCGCCATCGTCACCGGCGTGCTCGCGCTGCCCCCCACCTTCGCACCGAGGGTTGCATCCGCCCTGGAGAAGTCCAAGCCGCCGACCATGGTCTGGCTGGAGTTCCAGGACTGTGCCGGTGACTCCGAGTCATTGCTCCGGGCGCGTAATCCATCGGTCGCCGACCTCATCCTCGACACCGTATCCCTGGACTACCACGAGACGATCATGGCGGCGGCCGGGCATCAGGCCGAGGCGGCTCGCGACGCCGCAGTCGCCCGCGGAGGCCACATCGTCGTCGTCGAGGGCTCCATCCCGCTGGGCGCTGGCGGTGGCTACTGCACCATCGGCGGCCAGTCGGCGGAGCAGATCCTGCGGAACGCGGCCAAGGGCGCGGCAGCCATCATCAACGTCGGCACCTGCTCCGCTTACGGCGGCATCCCGGCGGCCAGCCCCAACCCGACAAAGGCGGTGGCGGTCGGCGACATCATCACCGACGTGCCCATCGTCAACCTGCCGGGCTGCCCGGTCAACGTGGACAACCTCACCGCGACCGTGGTGCACTTCCTGACCTTCGGCGGGATGCCGGCGCTGGACGACAAGGGCCGACCGCTGTTCGCCTATGGCCAACGGATCCATGACAACTGCCCCCGCCGGGGCCACTTCGACGCCGGCCAGTTCGTCGTGAACTGGGGCGACGAGGGTCACCGCAACGGGTACTGCCTCTACCGCATGGGCTGCAAGGGTCCGAGCACATTCCACAACTGCCCGACATTGCGGTGGAACGGTGCGACCAGTTGGCCGATCGGCGCCGGCCACGGCTGCGTGGGGTGCTCAGAGCCAGCCTTCTGGGACGACCTTACGCCGATCTATGATCGGCTACCGCACGTCGCGGCCGCGGGCCTCGACGCCACGGCCGAGAAGCTGGGACTGTTCGTGGTCGGCGCCACCGCCGTCGGTTTCGGCGCGCACGGCATCGGCAAGATCGTTCAAAACAAGCTGAGCGAGCGCGGCGAGCACGGTGGCGACGACAGCGGCGAGCACGGTGGCGAGCCGCAGCCCGTCGGCGCGGCACCCGACGGAGCGCCCACGTCCCCGCCGGCCGACGGCAACAACTCACCTGGGAGGACGTCGTGAGCCGGATCGTTGTCGACCCGATCACCCGTATCGAGGGTCACCTCCGGATCGAAGCTCAGGTCGACGGCGGCAAGGTACGGGACGCCTGGTCTTCGACCACGATGTGGCGCGGCATCGAGGAGATCATCGCGGGCCGCGACCCCCGGGACGCCTGGTTCTTCGCCCAGCGGATCTGTGGGGTCTGTACGACGGTGCACGCCCTCGCCTCGGTCCGCGCGGTGGAGGACGCCCTGGGCATGGAGCCACCGCTCAACGCCCGGTTGATCCGGGAGCTCATCGCCGCCGCGCAGTACGTGCACGACCACGTCGTGCACTTCTACCACCTGCACGCGTTGGACTGGGTGGACGTCACCTCCGCGCTGAAGGGTGACCCGGCCAAGACCTCGGCCGTGGCGATGTCACTGTCGAACTACCCGAGGTCCTCGGCCACCGTGTTCGCCGGCGTCAAGGAACGGCTCGCTGCCTTCGTGCAGCGGGGCCGGCTGGGCCCCTTCGCGAACGCGTACTGGGGTCACCCGGCATACCAGCTCAGTCCGGAGGTGAATCTGCTCGCGGTCAGCCACTACCTGGACGCGCTGGACTTCCAACGCGACTTTGCCCGCGTGCAGGCCATCCTGGGTGGGAAGAACCCGCACCCGCAGACCTACGTCGTCGGCGGCACCGCCCTCCCGGTGGACCCCAAGGGCGAGTACGCCCTGAACGACAACGGGATGGAGGACATCCGTCAGCTGCTGACGAAGGGCCTGAACTTCGTCCAGCAGGCGTACATCCCCGATCTCGTGGCCATCGCGAAGGCCTACCCCGAGTGGACCACCATCGGCGGCGGCCTGACCAACTACATGGCCTTCGGCGACTTCACCGAGACCCCGTTCAAGCAGGGGCATCCCGCTGCCGGCGGTGTGCTGCCGGGAGGGCTGGTGCGCAACCGGAACCTGGCCGCGGTGCAGGACGTCGACCCATCGAAGATCGCGGAATACATCAAGCACTCGTGGTTCCGCTACGACGGCGGTGAGGACAAGGCCCTGCGGCCGTTCGAGGGCGAGACCCACGCGCACTACACCGGGCCCAAGCCGCCTTTCGAGTATCTCGACGTCAACGGCAAGTACACCTGGCTCAAGGCGCCTCGTTATGACGAGTTGGCGGTCGAGGTGGGGCCGCTGGCCCGGATGATCGTCGGCTACGCCCGCGGCAACACCCAGATCAAGGCGTCGGTCGACGGGGCGCTGAAGGAACTGGGCGCGCCGGTGACGGCGCTGTATTCCACGCTGGGCCGAACGCTGTCCCGGGGCCTGGAGACCGAGATCCTCGCCAAGCATTCGCTCGTCCTGCTGGACCGGCTGCAGGCCAACATCCGCTCCGGTGACCTCAAGACGCACGACAACCGGCTGTGGGACCCCAAGACCTGGCCCGCCCACGCCCAGGGCGTCGGCTTCCACGAGGCACCGCGCGGTGCGCTCTCGCACTGGATCGTCATCGAGGACCAGAAGGTCAAGAACTACCAGGCGGTCGTGCCCTCCACCTGGAACGGCAGCCCGCGCGACGCCAAGGGGCAGCGCGGCGCCTACGAGGCGGCGTTGATCGGCACTCCGGTGGCGAAACCGGCCCAGCCGTTGGAGATCCTGCGGACCGTGCACTCCTTCGATCCGTGCATGGCCTGCGCCGCGCACGTGCTGGACGCCGACGGCAACCCGGTAGTCGAGGTGAAGGTGCAGTGACAACCGACAGCCGGGACACTCACACCCACGCGCAGACGAGCGCCCAGCAGGCCGGCACGATCACCCCGGTCCGGCCGGCCACGGCGGAGGAGACGGCGGGTCAGCCCGTGATGCTGACCCCGTCCGAGGTGGTTCTGGTCAAGGTCTGGCAGATCCCGGTCCGGGTGCTGCACTGGACGCTCGTCGCCTCGATCGTCGTGCTCACGGTCACCGGGCTCTACATCGGCACACCAGCGCTGGCCCTCAGCGGCCGGGTGCACCTGTCGATGGCGTACGCCCGGGGCATTCACCTCTTCACCGGCTACGTGTTCATCGCCGTGCTCATCGGTCGAGTGATCTTCATGTTCACCGGCAATCGTTGGGCCCGCTGGGACCAGTTCCTGCCCGTGCACCGGGAACGCTGGAAGCTGCTGCTACCCAGCCTGCGCTACTATCTCTTCCTCGACAAGGAGCCACCTCCGGTGGTCGGTCACAACCCGCTTGCGGGCTTGACCTACCTGGTGCTGTTCGGCATGTTCGCCCTGCAGGCGGTCACCGGCCTGGCGCTCGACGGGCTGGACGAGCGGGACGGCTTCCTGTGGTTCGCCAGCGGCTGGATCTACAACTTCATCGGCGTGGGCATGGTGCGCTTCATCCACCACCTGATCATGTGGCTGACGATCGGCTTCGTGGTGCACCACGTGTACTCGGCAGTGCTGGTCGACCACGAGGAGGCCAGCGGCGAGGTGTCCTCGATCGTTTCCGGGTGGAAGACGCTGCCCAAGGATCGCGTGCCCGAGGAGTGGCAGTGAGCCCGGTACCCGACCGGGCCGAGACGCTCGTCCTCGGCATCGGCAACGAGTTGTTCACCGACGAGGGCCTCGGCGTCGTGGCGGCCCGGCGGATCGCCGACCTCGCGCTCCCGGGCGTGGAGGTCCTCGATGGCGCCACGCTGGGGCTGGCACTGCTACCGGAGATCGCCGACAGGACGTCGGTCCTCCTCCTGGACGCGGTGGTCGCCGGTGAGCTGGCGCCCGGGACGGTGCTGACACTGGCCGCCGATCAGATTCCGATGGCCCGTTCGATCATGATGTCGGCCCACCAGATCGGTGTCGTGGATGCGTTGGCCGCAGCCGAACTCGCCGGGTGCGCGCCACGACGACTCGCCGCTGTGGGTATGGTGCCCATCTCGCTGGAGATGGGCTATGGGCTCAGCCCCGATGCGGAGCGGGGGTTGGACGAAGTGGTGGACCAGGCATTGTGCCAGCTGGCAGCGTGGGACATCCCGGTGCCGACCCGTGCATGAGATCGGCGCGGTCCACGCCGCGTCAGCGGGCTTCCTCACCGAGGTGGCCGGCCGGCCCGTGCGTCAGGTGACCGTCGCGCTGGGGCCCGACGTCGACGCCGACGTGGTGGACACGACGTGGCGAATGGCTACCAAGGACAGTAGCGCCGCGGACGCCGCGGTGATCTGGACCCGGCTGGACGATCTGCTGTCCTGCCTGGGCTGCGGGCAGGACTTCCGTGGTACAAAGCTGGACCGCTGCCCGGTCTGCGGCAGCGACGGGCTGGTCATCGAGCCGGCCGAGGAGGTCACGGTGGTGGGCTGGCTGCCCGGCAACTGACCCGGGTGGCCGCTGGCCGCTTTCCCAGCCCGCTGCTGCGAGCGCTCCGTGAAGCTGGCCTCGAACCGAACGGTCGTGCCCTGCGTGGCGAAGTCGACGCCGCGCCAGGAGACAATCCACGTCCGATGCGGAGCACGGCCCTTGGTCTTGACGAAGATGCCGTCCACGACGGTGGACGAGTGCGGCCGAATGATGAGGTCGTCCCAGCACGGAGCGACCACGTTTCCCGTGAGGCTGCTCGTCGGCAACGCCGTGTCGGTGACGGCCCCCTCCAGGGGCCCGTGCCCTGAGTCCGTCAGCCGGGATCAGTGCCGGGTAACCTAACGCGGAGCGGACCAAGCGGTACCAGCCCTACCCGGACCCCCTACGGTGGCGGCGGAGCGGGCCAAGGAACACCACGCCGAGGCCAACGGCGCCCGCCGCGACAGCGAGCAGCGCGATCAGACCCAGTCCGGTGAAGGGCAACGCGGAGCCCCGTCGAGTGGACCGCCCCTCCCCGAGGGAGACGGGCGGCGTGCTCGGGGGAATGCCCGGGGCGATGGTGATCTCGTTGCTGGCTGTGGGGGTGGGCGAGACCGGCGGGCGGGGGGTGACGGTCGGACTCGGCTTGGGCGGTAGCGGGGGGACACGATGATTGGCGAACCTGCAGTCGGCCACCGGGTTCTCCGCTGTCAGCTCGACGTCGATCTGCCCGTTGCGGAGCACGACGTCATGGTTGTCCCCACAGTCGATCGTCTTCGATGTCCAGGCTCCTCCCGTGACCGGTGGCGCGAACTCGGTCACCAGGTACCGGCCCATCGCCAACCTCCGGACCGGCTCGGCCGACACCGGCACACCTTGCGCCGTCGTGGTCACCGACCGCCGGGGGTTGAGCGCCTCGCTCAGCCGCAACGGCGGGTCGGGGATGATCTCGTAGGAGAAGGTGCCGGTGCCACCGGATGTGATCTTGGAGAGGCGCAACTCGCCGGCGGGGGTGAAGGTGTCGGTGAAGGTGCAGGTGGCCGGATCCCCGGCAGTAGCGTCGACGTCGACCGTGGTGCCCTCGATGGGCGTGTGCACTCCGTTACAGATCGCCTCGGTGAGGGCCCAGCGGCCTGCTCCGCTCGGTGCCGGCAGGGTCTCCTCGACGGCGTAGCGGCCAGACCTGCCCTTGACGCTGCCGGCCTCGACCTCCTCCCCCTCCGCGGTTGTGCTGGCCGTGAAAGAGGTCGGGGAGCCGGTGGGCGGGCGGACGGTGAAGCCGAACGGACCGCCGGTGCCCCCTCTGGTGATCTTTTGGACCAGCACGATGCCCTGGCTGACGGGCGCGTCGGTGTAGGTGCAGGTGACCAGGTCACCGGCGACCAGCCGAATGCTTGCCGCCGCGCCATCCGTCGCCACCGTGCTGCCCCCGCCTCGGCTGGTGCAGGCGAGCGACTCCAGAACCCAGTCGGGTAGGGCATCTTCCCGGACGGTCCAGGGGTCGTCCCCCGGTCGGGTCGCGCCGCGAACGAAGTCGAGGCCGGCTGGTTCGCCGCCGGTCATGCCGATCTGGAACGTGCCGCCGGGGTTGTAGGACACGTTGCCGGTGAACGGGAACCGTTCATCGACGATGCCGGCGTCCGGTGTCACCTTCTTGACGACGCGGATCGTGCCGGGCGCAGGGGGAATCTGGACGGTGAGGTAGTAGCAGAAGAGGTGCCGGTATCCGTTGGGGTAGCCGATCCACTCGACGTTGTCGCCGTTGAGGTTGTCGACGGCACAGCGCAGCGCCCCGAAGCCGTGCACGGTGGGATCCGGCAGCGGGTCGGCGGGTGTGCCACCCTGGAGCCACAGCGAACTGCCGCGCTGCGCCAGGGCGAGCTGTTCCCTGCTGAGCTCGACAGTGACGGCGCCGTCGATGGTCCGACCGGTGTCCGAGCCGTCGGCAGCGAGCAGCGGGACGCTGGCGCGGGTGGCGGGCGTCGGAGGGCTCGCTCCGGAGACGACAGTGAGATGATCGACCTTGCCCCCGATGCGGTTGCCGAAGCTGAAGACCCGACCGTTGAGGGGTGTGCAGAGCGGCTGGGCCGGCTCCTCGACGCTGGGGTCGACCGGCTGTCCCGGGCTGTAGCGCGAATCCGGGCCCAGGTCGCGGAGGCTCTCTTGGATATTGTTGCGCGCTCGGTTGGCCATGATCGAGTCGTACGACGGGCACTGCCGGGCGACGAACGTCACCGAGTAGCCGGTGCCAGCGGCCGCGGCCCCCGACGAGATGCCAGCAGTAACCCCGGCCAGCGTGACCAACCCCGCCGTGGCGGCGGCCACCCACAGTTTCATCCGGGTCACGACACTCTCCTCGTAGCAGGTCGATTGCTGACCGTAATCGCTCATGTGACGAAAGAGGCTGTGCCACGCCGAGAGGACTGTGCCGGGGAACTATCCGTAGAGGACTAGGTGGAGCGGACTATGCGTAGAGGACTCTGCGTAGGTCCGCACGAGCCGCCGCCCACCTCGCCCCATCGCCTGCCTGCGCCGCCTGCCTGCGCGCCTGCCTGCGCCGATCATGCTGAATGGGGCGTTCCCGGGTCCCGTGAAACGTACGAACGAGCATGATCAGCGCAGGCCAACGTACGAACGAGCATGATCAGCGTAGGCCAACGCACGAACGGCGCGATCTACTCCGGAGCGGCCGGCGAACCGGAATGCGGGGTGAACCGGCGCAACCGCAGGCTGTTTGACACGACGAACACCGAGCTGAACGCCATCGCGGCTCCGGCGATCAGGGGGTTGAGCAACCCGAGCGCGGCCAACGGCAGCGCGGCCATGTTGTACGCGAACGCCCAGAACAAGTTGCCCTTGATCGTGCGAAGGGTGGCCCGGGACAACTCGATCGCGTCGCCGGCGGCCCGAAGGTCACCGCGTACCAGGGTCAGGTCCGAGGCCTCGATGGCGACGTCGGTGCCCGTGCCCATCGCCAGCCCCAGGTCGGCCTGGGCCAGCGCGGCCGCGTCGTTGACGCCGTCACCGACCACCGCGACGACCCGACCGTCCGCCTGCAGCTGCCGCACGAGGTCCACCTTGCCCGCCGGCAGCATCTCCGCGACGACCTCGGAGATGCCGACCTCGGCGGCGACGGCCCGCGCTGCGCGCTCGTTGTCGCCGGTGAGGAGCACGGGCCGCAGACCGAGGGCGCGCAGCTGGCCGACGGCCGCCGCCGACGTGGGTTTGACGACGTCAGCCACCACGAGAGCCCCCCGCGCCCGGCCATCCCAACCGACGTAGATCACCGTCCGCCCGACGGCCTCGGCGGCGTCCGCCGACGCGGCCACCTCCGCCGGCACGACCAGCGACCACTCACGCTGGAGCCAGCTCCGGCGCCCGGCCACGACCGCGACCCCGTCGACCACGCCTGCTACCCCGAGTCCCTGCGTACTGGCGAAGCCCTCCACCGACGGCAGTGGGTCGGGCGACGCCGCTCGGGCGCCCTGGGCGACCGCGGCGGCGATGGGATGCTCCGAAGCGTTCTCCAGCCCGCCGGCGAGCCGCAGCAGCTGCCCGGGGTCGGTGCCGGTCGCCGGCAGCACGTCATGCAGGGCCATCCGGCCGGTCGTCACGGTGCCGGTCTTGTCCAGCACCACGGTGTCCACCCGCCGGGTCGATTCCAATACCTGCGGACCTTTGATGATGATGCCGAGCTGGGCGCCACGACCGGTGCCCACCAGCAACGCTGTCGGCGTGGCCAACCCGAGCGCGCACGGGCAGGCGATGATGAGTACGGCGACGGCCGCGGTGAAGGCGGTCGTGACGCTGGCTCCGGCCGCGAGCCACCCGCCCAGCGTGAGAGCGGCCAGCACGAGCACGATGGGGACGAAGACCGCGGACACCCGGTCGGCCAGACGCTGGACATCGGCCTTGCCGCTCTGTGCGTCCTCGACAAGCCGGGCCATCTGGGCGAGTTGGGTGTCGGCGCCCACCCGCGTCGCCCGCACGATGAGCCGCCCACCGGCGTTGGCCGTCCCGCCGATGACCGGACTTCCGGGCCCCACCTCGACCGGAACCGGCTCGCCGGTGAGCATCGAGGCGTCCAGTGCGGACGTCCCGTCGACCACGACGCCGTCGGTCGCGACCTTCTCCCCCGGCCGAACGAGGAAGACGTCACCAACCGCGAGTTGCCCGCTGGGCACCCGCACCTCGACCCGGCCGGACGAACAGTCGCGGAGGACCGCGACCTCCTTCGCGCCGAGCGAGAGCAGCGCCCGCAGGGCCGCACCGGATCGGCGTTTGGCCCGGGCCTCGAAGAACCGACCGGACAGGATGAAGACAGTGACCGCGGAGGCCACCTCCAGGTAGATCTCGTCCGCCCCGCCGCCCCGCGCGGGCAGCAGCGTGGAGGTCATCCGCATGCCGGTCTCACCGGCGTCGCCGAGGAACAGCGCCCACAGCGACCAGAGATAGGCGGCACTCACACCGACCGAGACCAGCGTGTCCATGGTGGCCGCGCCGTGGCGGGCATTGGCCCACGCCGCCCGGTGGAACGGCCATGCACCCCAGACCACGACCGGCGAGGCCAGGGTCAGCGAGGCCCACTGCCAGTTGCGGAACTGCAGTGCGGGCACCATGGCGAGTACCAGCACGGGCGCGGTCAGGGTCAGGGAGATGAGCAACCGTTGCCGGTAGAAGGCAGCCTCGTCCGACTCCGGTGACGGAGGCTCCCCCGCCGCCCCGTCGGGGGTCGGTACGGCCGGCAGCGTCGCGGTGTATCCGGTCGCGACCACCGTGGCGACCAGATCCTCCGGCGCGACATGCGCCGGATATCTGATCCGTGCCTTCTCGGTGGCGTAGTTCACCGTGGCGGTCACCCCGTCGATCCGGTTGAGCTTCCTCTCGATGCGCGCGGCGCAGGAGGCGCAGGTCATGCCGCCGACGGCGAGGTCGACGGTGCTCAACCGGGTGGCGTCAGGGACCCGCGCCGAGGCCTGCGGCGGAGTCGTCATCACGGCTTCTCTCGTGTGCGCTCAGCGGTGGCGAGGGTGTAGCCGGCCTCGTCGATCGCCGCCGCCGCCTGCGCCGGGTCGAGGGGACCATCGCTGGTGATCGACACTGTCGAGGCGTCGCCCGGCACGAGGTCGATCGTGACCTCACGCACGCCGTCGACCGCGCTCACCTCCGCCGTCACCGCCGCGACGCAGTGCTCGCAGGTCATGCCGTCCACGAGAAGACGGGTGGTAGTCATGGGGTCCTCCTCAGGGACTGTCGGGATCGTGTCTCGGGCTGGCAGATGTGCTCAACTGCGTACCAGGCGGGCGATGGCATCACTGGCTTCCCGTACCTTCGCCTGCGCCTGGTCCCCACCGGCAGCGATCGCCTCGGTCACGCAGTGCGCCAGATGCTCCTCCAGCAGGCCGAGCGCGAACGACTCCAGTGCCCGCGTCGCCGCCGACACCTGGGTGAGCACGTCGATGCAGTAGATGTCGCCCTCCACCATCCGGTGGAGGCCACGCACCTGGCCTTCAATCCGCCGGAGACGCTTGAGCTGCTCGGACTTCGTCTCGGCGTAGCCGGGCTGGGCCCGAGCCTGAACCGACGAAGGAGTCGGCACAGCACGGTCGCCGTCGCTGACACCCACTGGTCGCCTCCCTGTGTTCGCTGCTCACGACTTGACACCTTACCCCCCTAGGGTATGCCCGACAATGGACGAAAAGGAGATGACGGCCCGGTTACCGTCGAAGGGTGTTCTCCGTCCTGCGGTCCCGCGACTTCCGCCTGCTGTGGCTGAGCCAGTCCACGAGCATGATCGGCGACGCGCTGGTGATCGTCGCCATCGGTCTCTACGTCACGAGGCTGACCGGCAACCCGAGCGACGTGGGGCTGGTGCTGGCGGCGTACTCGCTACCGCTGGTGCTCTTCCTGCTGGTGGGTGGCGTCGTCGCCGACCGGCTCCCGCGGCAGACCGTGATGATCGCTTCCGACATCACCCGCGGCGTCCTGCACGGCGTCTTGGCACTGCTCATTGCGGTGGGTGCCGTCCGGGTGTGGCAGATGGTCATCATTGGCGTGCTCTTCGGGTCGGCGGAGGCATTCTTTCGCCCGGCGTACACCGGACTCGTGCCACAGACGGTGCCCGAGTGGGACATTCAGAACGCCCAGGCGCTGTCCGGGGTCAGCACCGAGTTGGCCACCTTCGTCAGCCCCGCGCTGGCGACGGCTCTGGTGCTTGGCGTCGGCGGCGCGGCCGCGTTCGGCCTGGACGCGGTCACGTTCGCGATCTCCGCGGCGATGCTGAGCCGGGTACGCGCGCGGGCCCGCGGTCCGGCCGGGGTCCGCAGCACGGTTCTCACCGAGATGCGGGAGGGCGCGGCCGCGGTCCGGGAACGGACGTGGGTCTGGGCGACCATCGCCGCGTTCTCGGCGGCGCTGCTCGTGGCGCTGGCGCCGTTCTTCGTCCTCGGCGCGGCCGTAGCCCGCCACGTGTACGGCTCGGAGGCCGTGTTCGGCATCGCCAATGCCGCCTGGGGGGTCGGCACGGTGACCGGCGTCGTCTGCGGCTCGCGCTGGCGACCACGGCGTCCGATGCTCACCGGCATGCTCGCCGGCGTGCCGTGGCCCGGGGCAATAGCGGTGTACGCGGCCGGTCCGCCACTCGCGGTCGTCTACGGCGTCATGGTGCTCGCCGGTGTCGGCATCGGCCTGTTCGGGGTGTGGTGGGAGACGGCGCTCGCCCAACGCATCCCGCCGCACCTGCTCTCCCGTGTGTCGGCATGGGACTGGATGGGTTCACTTGCCCTGCTGCCGGCCGGTTACCTGCTGGCCGGTCCGGCCGCCGGCGCCTTCGGGGCCACGCCGGTGCTGCTCTACGGCGGCCTGCTGGGGGTCGGCGCCGGCGCGCTCGGGTTGCTGCCACGATCCACGCGGACCCTGCGTCGCCTGGAGGAGCACTCGGCGCCGGCGGCCAGGCCACGGAAGGCGGCGAGGGTGTTCTGATCGCGGCCGGCGCGGCAGGCGGTCCGCGGAGCCCCGAGGTTCTCAGCCGCCGCCGGACACCGGGGTCGCCACCGGGGCGGCGCCCGACCCGAGTACGGCGTCCTGCCCCCCGTCCGCAAGCGGAAGCAACACCCGGAACGTGGCACCACCGCCGGCCCTGGTCCGCAGCTCCATCCGCCCGCCATGGGCGGTGGTCAGCCCGTCCGCGATCGAGAGGCCCAACCCGCTGCCGCCTGAGCCACGGTGGCGTGACTGGTCGGCTCGGAAGAACCGTTCGAAGACCCGTTCGGCGTCTGCCGGGTCGAGCCCGGGGCCTCGGTCGGCGACCTCGAGCAGGGCATAGGTCCGACCGTTCTCAGCCTCGGTCCCGACCCGCACGGCGACCGCCGTACCAGCCGGGGTGTGGCTGAGCGCGTTGCTCATCAGGTTGCCGACGACCTGACGGAGGCGGGCCTCGTCTCCCCACACGACAGGCGGGGTCGTCGTCGCCTCCCGCACCTCCACGGTGATCGGCCGGTCCGGCGCGACGACCCGGGCGTCGTGCGCCGCGTCGTTGGCCAGGGTCAGCAGGTCGACCAGCGTCCGTTCCAGCGGCCGCTGCGAGTCGAGCCGCGCAAGTAGCAGCAGGTCCTCGACCAACAGCCCCATCCTGGCTGCCTCGTCCTCGATGCGGCGCATGACGCGGGCAAGATCCTCCGGGTCCTCGGCGGCCCCCTGCCGGTACAGCTCCGCGAAGCCCCTGATGGAGGTCAGCGGGGTACGCAGTTCATGGCTGGCGTCAGCGACGAACCGACGCATCTGCCACTCCGATCGCCGAGCGGCGCTCTCAGACGCGAGTTGCACATGGAAGGCCCGCTCGATCTGGCCGAGCATGCCGTTGAGAGCGGCGGAGAGCCGACCCACCTCGGTCCGCGGGTCGGCAGCCGGGACCCGCCGGGACAGGTCGCCGGCGGCGATGGCCGCCGCGGTGACCTCCACCTCGGTCAGCGCCCGCAGGGTGCGCCGCACCACCACGTACGCCACGCCGGCGAGCAGCACCACGACGCCACCGCCGATGGCCAGCTGCAAGAGGGCCAGTTGGTGCACGGTGCGCTGCACTCCGGCAAGACTGAGCGAGATCACCACGCTGCCATTCGCTGCCGGTAGGGCGATGGCACGCCACTGCGCACCGCCGCCTTGTGCGCTCAGCGTGAAGGTGCTGCCACCGAGGGCCGACGCCTCCGCCGGGGTGAGCCGGGGCAGCTTCGGTGGAGCATCCTCGGCGCCGAAGGGGCTGGTTTGCACCCCCGCCAGGGTCCCGTTGGGGCTGAGGTAGGCGACGTAGTACTCGCTCAACGGCCGGCCGGCCCGTCCGCCCCCCTCCCCCGGGAGGCCGGGACCCCCGACGGAGGCCCGGGCGGCCTGACGGAGCTGGTCATCGACGCGTTGCAGCAGAATCCCGCGCAGTGCGGTCGTGGCTGCCACGCCGGCGGTCACCAGCGCCACGATCACCAGCACGAGCAGGGCAGCGACCAGCTTCAGCCGTAGCGGGGTGCGCGCCGCCAGGTCCCGCACCGACCGTCCGGCCCGCCTCGGCCAGACCTGGTGCGCCCCCGGCGCCGCGATCATGTCCGTGGCAGCCGCAGGCTGTAGCCCACTCCGCGCAGCGTGTGCAGCAGGCGGGGGTCGGTGGTATCCATCTTGCGCCGCAGGTAGGACACGTAGGACTCGACGACGTTGGCATCACCGCCGAAGTCGTAGTGCCAGACGTGGTCGAGGATCTGCGCCTTGCTCAGCACCCGGCCCGCGTTCTGCAGGAAATAGCGCAACAGCTTGAACTCGGTCGGAGACAACGCGACGACCTCGCCGGCCTTCCACACCTCGTGCGTGTCGTCGTCGAGTTCGATATCGGCGAAGGAAAGCCGAGCCGACGTCGTCACCGGATCGGCCGGGCCGTTGCGTCGCAGGATCGCCCGAATGCGGGCGAGCACCTCCTCCAGGCTGAACGGCTTCGTGACGTAGTCGTCCCCGCCGAGGGTCAACCCGGTCACCTTGTCCTCGGTGCCGTCCCGGGCAGTGAGAAAGAGCACGGGCAGCCGACTGCCGTCACTGCGCAGCCGCCGGAGGAGGCCGAAGCCGTCGAGGTCCGGCATCATCACGTCGAGCACGAGCAGATCGGGCCGGAAGTCACGCACGGCCTTCAGCGCCTCCCGACCGTTACGCGCGCTGGTCACGTCGAACCCGGCGTACCGCAGGCTCGCCGACAGCAGTTCGACGATGTTCGGCTCGTCGTCCACGACGAGCAGCCGGGCCTCGGCCGGTGCCGACGTGGCAACGTGCACAGCGGGTGCGCTGTCGCTCATCGCGCCTCCTGCGTCCGAACATGCGCCGACCGAGGTCCGCCGACCGAGGTCATCGTGACATCCTTCGCCGCCGCGCTGCTTCTTCCCTGTCAGACGGCTGAGGATTGGCTGTGAGAATGGGCTAGCTGTCAGGTTCCGTCGGGCGCTCCGGGTGGGCCCAGCGAAGGCGGAGGCCTTCCTCCCGCTCGATCTCGTCGAGGCTGAGTTCGGTGAGCCGAAGCGTCTCCTCAAGGCGCGGGATGAGTCGGTCCTCGACGCCGCGCAGCCGTCGCCGGGTCGCCAGCAGCTCCGCCCGGACCCGGGTCAGCGCCGCGGTGGCCGCCGCATAGCGAACCCCGGCGCCCAGGGCGGCGCGGTGCGCTCCCGTGGCCTGGGTCAGCGCCGCGCTGCCGATGGCGGCGATGCCGGCCGGGGCCGGCGGTAACTCGAGAGCGACCTCGTCCGGATAGCGCACCCCCATGGACGTGCGCCATCCGACACGCAGCACGGCCCGGCCCGCGGTTTCATCCGTGCCGAGTCGGAGCGGTCGCTGCCCACCGAGCAGTCCGGCTCGCAGCAGCCACGTCGAGGCTTCCTCCGCCCGGGGCAGCCACTCCCGTCGACAGCGGTCGGTAAGCAGGTTCAGCCGCTGCTCCTCGCCGCGCAGGATCTTCGCCTTCCGCTCGAGGAGCCCGGCCGCTCGGTGTGCGACGTCCAGCCGGCGGATCAGCCACAGCCGCCCAGCCCGACCCGTGGGGGCGCGCACCGTCACGGGGATGCCCCGTCCGGGACGACCTCCCGGTAGTGGCTGTCCAGCGCCTCGTGGTCAAGCATCGCCAATTCACGGCGCGGCAGCATCGAGATCACCTGCCAGGCCAGGTCCAGCGTCTGGTCGAGAGTGCGGGCCTCGTCGATGCGTTGGCGAAGGAAGGTCCCCTCGAAGACCTTCGCGAAGCCCAGGTAGCGCCGATCGGTCTCGGTCAACGCCGCCGCCCCGACGAGCTCGGCGAGGTCTGCGGCCTGCCCGGACCGGGCCAGCGCGGCCACGAGTTGGGCCGCCAGGTCCACGTGCTCGGGCCGGGTCCGGCCGGGGCCGGCGCCTTTGCGCATCAGCCGGGACAGGGAGCCGAGGACGTCGACTGGCGGGAAGATCCCCCGCTCGTGGAGGCTGCGGGAGAGCACGATCTGCCCTTCCGTGATGTATCCGGTGAGGTCCGGGACGGGATGCGTGATGTCGCCACCAGGCATGGTGAGGACGGGCACCAAGGTGACAGAGCCCGGTCGGCCGGCTATCCGACCGCAGCGCTCGTACAGCGAGGCCAGGTCGCTGTAGAGGTAGCCCGGATAGGCGCGTCGCCCGGGCACCTCGCCCCGGGCCGCGGACACCTCACGAACCGCCTCCGCGTAGCTGGTCATGTCCGCGACCACGACGAGCACGTGCTGGCCGCGGACGAAAGCGAGGTACTCGGCCACGGTGAGCGCGAGCCGGGGTGTCAGGACCCGCTCGATGACCGGATCGTCGGCGGTGTTGAGGAACAGGGTGAGCTCACCGGCCGCGGCGCGTTCCTCCAACACGTCCCGCACCGCGGCGGCGTCGGGATGGGAGAGGCCCATCCCGGCGAATACCACCTTGAACGGCTCGTCACCGGCGTGCGCCTGGGCGGCGATCTGGGTGGCCAGTTCCAGGTGGGGCAGCCCGGCCACCGAGAAGATCGGTAGCTTCTGCCCGCGTACCAGCGTGGTCAGGGCGTCGATCGCGGACACCCCGGTCAGCACCGGCTCGCTCGGTGTGGCCCGAGCCACCGGGTTCATCGGCGCGCCGGCCACCGGCCGCAGCGTCTCGCCGAAGACGGGGGGACCGCCGTCACGAGGCTGGCCCAGCCCGTCACAGACCCGGCCGAGCCAACCCTCGCCGACGGGAATGTGTAACGGCCGGCCCTCGAAGGCCAGCCGGACGCCGGAGAGGCCGATGCCCTGCGTGCCCTGCAGGATCTGCACGACCGCGGTGTCCTCGTCCACCTCCAGCACCAGACCCTGCCGGGTCTCCCCCGACGGCAGCCGGACCTGGGCGAACTCGTCCCACCCGACTCCCTCGACCCGCTTGAGCACCACCAGCGGGCCGACGACCTGACGGACGTCGCAGAACTCGAGCTGGGTCGGTGGGGTCATGTCTGTGGGGTCATGTCAAGCCGTCCAGCACGCCGAGCAGCTCCTCGCGGCGGCGGATCACCGCATCCACGTCCGAGGACCCGCTGTCCTCCCTGGCCCGTAAGAGCGGGGTGAAGTCCACCTTCTCCATCGCCGTCGCCGACACGCCATCGGATACCAGTTGCACGCTGCGGTCGTGGACGGTCAGCACCGCGTCCACCAGCGCGGCCTGCTTCGGCATCGCGCAGGTGGCGTCGTTGGCACTGGTCGCGCTCTGCTGCAGCACCGCACGCCGGATCAGCTGACCGACGAGGAGCACCATGCGCTCCTGGCTGGGCAGCGCACTCACCCCGACCAACTCCGCGAGCTCGGCCAGGCGATCAGCCTCGGCGAGCAGGGCAAGCACCCGTGCGCGGCGGCGGACCCACTCCGGGTCGCCTCGCCCGGTGTACCAGCCGGCGATCACCGCCGCGTCCCGCGAGTACGACCCGCGCCAGCTCACCGACGGGTAGTGCCGGGCGTAGGCGAGGTCGCGGTCGAGCGTCCACAGGCAGCGGACGAAGCGCTGGGTGTGCGCGGTCACCGGCTCGGTCATGTCCCCGCCGGCGGGTGAGACAGCCCCGATGACCGTCACCGATGCCTCAGCCCCGGAGAGGGTACGAAAGCGGCCAGCACGTTCATAGAACGCCGCGAGCGAGGAGGGCAGGTCAGCCGGATAGCCCTCCTCGGCGGGCAGTTGACGGGTCCGGGAGGCGAACTCCCGCCGCGCCTCCGCCCATCGCGACGTCGAGTCGGCGATGACGACCGTGTGGTATCCCATGTCGCGGAGGTACTCAGCGACCGTGAGCCCCGAGTAGATGCTGGCCTCGCGCGCCATCATCGGCATGTTCGAGGTGTTCGCGATGATGACCGTACGGTCCGCCAGCCGGCCGCCGCGCCGCGGATCATCGAGCTCGCGCAGCTCCTGCAGTGTGTCGGCCAGCTCGTTGCCGCGTTCGCCGCATCCGACGTAGACGATCGCGTCGGCGTCGGACCACTTCGCGATCTGCTGCAGCAGCATCGTCTTGCCGGTGCCGAAGCCACCCGGCACAGCGGCGGCACTGCCCTGGGCAACCGGGTACAGCAGATCCAGCACGCGCTGGCCGGTAAAGAGCGGCACTCCGCCGTTGAGGCGTTCGAGGACCGGTCGCGGCCGGCGGATAGGCCATCGGGTCTGCAGGGCGATGGCAGCCTCGCCAACCCGGGCCACCGGCTCGGCCAGCGTGTGGGGGCCCTCGTCGGCAACCCAGTCCAGCCGTCCGGCGACACCAGGTGGCACGAGGACCCGATGTTCCAGACCGACGCCGTCGACGGTGCCGATCCGCACGCCGGGCCACGCCTCGTCGCCCTCCTTCGCCTCGGGGACGAAGTGCCACAGGGTCGTGGCGGCGGGCTCCTCCCGCCGCCCGGGGAACAGGTATTCGGGGGCGCCGACAAGGCTCCGGAGCAGGCCGTCGAAGACGCCACCGAGCAGACCTGGGCCAAGCCCGGCCGACAGCGGCTCCCCCCGGCTGATGGCCACGTCGCCGGGACGCAGGCCGCCGGTGTATTCGTACGCCTGAAGCGTCACCACCTCGTCGCGGATGGCCACCGCCTCGGCCGGCAGCCGGGCCGGGCCAAGCTCGACGAGATCGGCCATGGTGACCCCGTCCAGACCCGTCGCCTCGACCAAGGGTCCGCTCACCCTACGGATCCGTCCGAGCCGGCCGGTCATTGCCACAGCAGCTCGACCTGCCCAGCCAGCTCCTCGAAGGCCCGGTCAGCCAGCGCCGTCAGGGTCAGATCCAGCCGTCGTCCGCCCGCCTCTGCCACCACCCCGGGAAAGCCGGGGAGGTCGAGATGGACGACGGCGGCCGGACCGAACCGCTCTCTTGCGTGTGCCGCCAGTCGGCCCCGTAGCTCCAGGTAGCCGTCCTGGTCCCGCACGGCCACCACGGCGGCTCGAGCCCGAGTGCGCAGCTGGTCATAGACCGCCCGGCGGGCAGAGAGCACCACGAACTGGGCATGGCGGCGGGTCGCAGCGCGTTCGCGTGCGATGAGCCGATCCGCGTCGGCGGCGGCATCAGCCCGGGCCTCGGCCAGCAGCCGGTCGGACTCGGCCTGTGCGGCGGCGAGATGGGCGGCGACGGTCGCGTCGGCCAT
>JADGOV010000068.1 GCA_017882785.1 Frankiaceae bacterium | reverse complement strand
CTGAGCGGTCGGCGGCCCGGTCATTCCTATGGTCGCGAAGGCAATCCGACCGCCGAGGCGTTCGCCCTCGCGGCGGCCGCTCTCGAGGGGTACGGGGTCGACGGCGAGGTTCGTGGTGAGGCGTTCGCCTCGGGCATGGCGGCCACCAGCACCGTCCTGATGGCGTTGGGCCGAAGCGGCACCCACGTGCTGGCCCCCCGCCAGATCTACGGTGGCACCTACGGCGTCCTGACCGCTCTGCTCGGTCGGTTCGGGGTGGTCGCCGACTTCGTGGACTGCCGCGACCTGGACGCGGTGGGTGCCGCGCTGCGCCCGGAGACGGCGTTGCTCTGGGCCGAGACACTGGCCAACCCCACGACGACGGTGGCGGATCTGCCGGCCTTGGCGGGGTTGGCCCACGCGGCCGGGGTGCCGCTCGTCGTCGATTCCACCTTCGCTTCCCCTGCCGTCTGCCGTCCGCTGACGCACGGCGCCGATCTCGTGGTGCACTCGGCGACGAAATACATCGGCGGCCACAGCGACGTTCTCGGCGGTGTGGTGATCGGCCGGGAGGAGCTCGTCGAGCAGGTCCACCGGACACGGTCCGCGCTCGGTGGATCGCTCTCGCCGGACGACGCGTTCCTCCTGCACCGCGGGCTGGCGACGCTGCCGCTGCGGATGGCGCGGCACTGCGCCTCGGCCTGGCAGCTCGCCCGTGCCCTGGACGCTGATCCCACTGTTCGCGCCGTGCACTATCCGGGGCTGCCCGGTACCGCCGACCGTGCACTGGCCGACGCGCTCTTCGAGCCGGGCCGCTACGGCGGGACGCTCGCCGTCGTCGTACCCGGTGGTCGCGCCGGGGCGGCCGCGGTGTGCGACGCTGCCCGGCTGGCGTCGGTGGCCAGCTCACTGGGGGGCACGCACACGAAGCTGTCTCCGGTAGCCAGCACGACCCACCGCCAGCTGGATGAGGAGACGCTGGCCGCGGCTGGCATCGACCCGGGCACCATCCGGATCTCGGTCGGGCTGGAGGATGCGGCGGACCTGGTGGCGGACCTGACGGCGGCACTGGCGCTGGCGATCCGGTAGCCGCCCGGGTACCGTCGGGCCGGTGACGCAGGCACCCGGGCTGGCTTCGCGACGCACCCGGGTCGCGGTGATCTTCGGTGGGCGCAGCACCGAGCACGCCATCTCCTGCGTCAGCGCGGGCAGCATCCTGGCATGTCTCGATCGGGACCGCTACGACGTGGTGGCGATCGGCATCGCGCCGGACGGGCGGTGGGTGCTGGCACCCGACGATCCGAGCCGGCTCGCACTGGCCGGGAGGACGTTGCCCAGCGTTGACGCGACCGGCACCGCGGTGGCTCTGCTCGGCGATCCGACCAGCGCCGGGCTGATGGTGCTCGGTCCCACGACCGGTCCGGCCCAGCTCGCGGCCGTCGACGTCGTGTTCCCCGTACTGCACGGTCCGTTCGGGGAGGACGGCACGATCCAGGGTCTGCTTGAGCTGGCCGGCGTGCCCTATGTGGGCTCCGGGGTGCTGGCCAGCGCGGCGGCGATGGACAAGGAGTACATGAAGGCGCTCTTCGCGGCCCGGGGGTTGGCGGTCGGCTCCTACGCTGTGGTCCGCCGTGAGCAGTCGCTGGCCGCCGTGTACGCGCTGGGCCTGCCGGTGTTCGTCAAGCCGGCCAGGGCCGGTTCGTCGTTGGGCATCACGAGGGTGACCGAGCGCGAGGCGCTGGCGCCCGCCCTGACGCAGGCGTGGCGGCACGACCCGAAGGCCATCGTGGAAGCTGCCGTCACCGGGCGTGAGCTGGAGTGTGGAGTCCTCGCCGCGGCCGAGCCCGGCGACGCCTGTGATGCCTCGGTGCCGGTCGAGATCCATGTGACGGGTGGGCAGGCGTTCTACGACTTCGAGGCCAAGTACCTCGACGACGCGACCGAGTTCGACGTGCCGGCGCGGCTGGACCCGGCTACGACGGCCGAGGTGCAGCGGCTGGCCCGCGCGGCGTTCGACGCGCTGGGCTGCGAGGGGTTGGCCAGGGTGGACTTCTTCCTTCGGCCGGATGGATCGCTGCTGATCAACGAGATCAACACCATGCCGGGGTTCACCCCGGCGTCGATGTTCCCCAGGATGTGGGCCGCCAGCGGCGTGGACTACCGCACTCTGGTCGACCGGCTCATCAGCGGGGCGCTGCGCCGCGGCACCGGCTTGCGGTGAGGGTCACCGCGATCCGGCTCACCGCGGAATGGGCTGTACCGGCAGAGCCCTGCGGACGGCGTTGCTGAGGTCGATGAGGATGCCACTCTGCCCCGTGTAGTGCTTGGGGATGTCCACTTCCACGAAGACGCCCCGGTCCACCACGGTGAAGGTGACTTCCTTGTCGCCGTCGTCGCCGCTCGGGCTGAATGTGCTGGGATGGTCGCCCTGCAGCCAGGCCACGCCGTTGACGCCGATCGGCGCCACGGCCCCGCCGCCGAGGCCGCTCGGACGGGGCACGCCGCAGAGCAGGCGGATCGGAGGGTCCCCCCAGGCGGCCGTCAGGTCCGATTCGGGCTTGGTGGGTCGTCGCTTCGGGCTGCCGATCGTCGCGGGCAGCGTCGCATGCAGCCGGAGGCAGCGCGCCCGCGCGGCCGGCGCCGAGTCCGGTATCGGGATGATCACGGCGCCGCGGCCGGCACAACCCGTCAGTCCCCCCAGGGCCAGTACGGCGAGCGAACCTGACGCGGCGAGCGGGCGGGTGAGATGAATGGCTAGAGGTGGACGACGGGGCAGGTGAGGGTCCGGGTGATTCCGGCGACTCCCTGGATCTTGGCAACGACCAACTTGCCGAGCTCGTCGACGTTGCGCGACTCGGCGCGGACGATGACGTCGTAGGGTCCGGTCACGTCCTCGGCAAGAGTGACCCCCTCGATCTGGGCGATCTCGGTGGCCACCTGCGCTGCCTTCCCGACCTCGGTCTGGATCAGGATGTAGGCCTGCACACCCACGGGTCGCCTCCATAGGGTCGGATCGGTTCCCGCAACCTACCCAATGGAACGCAACCTAGCGAGCCGGAGGCTGACGACCTTCGACCCAGCGACCGGGCGCGTGCCAGAAAGGACTCCGGCTCATCACGATCTCCGACGTCGGCGAGTTCGGCCTCATCGCCGCGGTGACCGCGCGGCTGCCCCAACACTCCGCCGTCCTGCTCGGCCCCGGCGACGACGCCGCGGTCGTCGCCGCGCCGGACCGCAGGGTGGTTGCCAGTACCGACCTGCTGGTGGAGGGCCGGCACTTCCGGCGAGATTGGCTCAGTGGGTACGACCTGGGCCGACGGGCGGCCGCGCAGAATCTGGCCGACGTGGTCGCTATGGGGGCGGTGCCGACCGCCCTGCTGGTCGGCTTGGCCTGCCCGGGATCACTGCCCCTCGCCTGGGCTGAGGCGCTTGCCGACGGGTTGGCGGCAGAATGCGCGCTGGTCGGCGCCTCCGTGGTGGGCGGTGACGTCGTCGGCGCCGACGCGGTCACCCTCGCCGTGACAGCCCTCGGTGACCTGCAGGGCCGGCGCCCCGTGACCCGTGGTGGTGCCCGACCTGGCGATGTGGTGGTGCTCGCCGGGCGCCTGGGCTGGTCCGCGGCGGGACTGGCGCTGCTGGGCGCCGGGTTCCGGGACGGCTCGCTGGTCGACGCGTTCCGCCGGCCGGAGCCGCCCTACGCCGCGGGGCCGGCGTTGGCCACGGTGGGCGCCACCGCGATGATCGACGTCAGCGACGGCCTGCTGGCCGACCTCGGTCACATCGCCGAAGCCAGCCGGGTGGCGATTGTCCTCGACCCGACGCGGTTCGATCTCGGGCCGGAACTGGCGGCCGCCGCGGGCGTGCTCGGCATGGACGCCCTGGCGTGGGTCCTGACCGGCGGGGAAGACCACGCGCTGGCCGCTACCGTGCCTGCCGTCGACGTGCTGCCGCCCGGGTGGCGACGGATCGGTCGGGTGGCCGACGGTGCAGGCGTGAGCGTCCGGGGGTGGCAGCGACCTCCCTCGCTCGCCGCCGGGCACGACCACTTCCGCTGAGACACTTCCGCTGGGACGTCCGGTGGGAGTCGTACGCTGAGTCGATGGCTCCACCGCGGGTGCTTACCGTCGCCGGTTCGGATTCCGGCGGGGGCGCGGGCATCCAGGCCGATCTCAAGACCATGCTGGCTCTCGGCGTGCACGGCATGTCGGTGGTGGCCGCGGTGACCGCGCAGAACTCGGTCGGCGTGCAGGGTTACTGGGAGTTGCCGCCGGAGGCGGTCCGGGCCCAACTGGAGTCGGTGTTGACCGACATCGGCGTGGATGCGGTCAAGACCGGGATGCTCGCCTCCGCCGCACTTGTTTCCGCTGTGGCCGCAATGCTGGCTCAGGTGGACGCCCCACTCGTGGTGGATCCGGTGGGGGTGTCCAAACACGGCGACCGCCTGCTGGACCCGGCCGCGGTGGACACGATGCGCACGGAGCTGATTCCGTTGGCGACCGTCGTGACGCCGAACCTGCCCGAGGTGGCCCAGCTCACCGGCGTGCGGGTGGAGTACGAGTCCGAGCTACCCGCAGCGGCGGCCGCGGTCCTCGAACTCGGTCCCCGGTGGGTGCTGGTGAAAGGCGGCCATCTGAGCGAGGAGCCGGCAGGCACGCCGAGCGCCGAGGCGGTCGATCTGCTCACGGACGGCACGATGACGATCGTGCTGCGGTCGCCGCGCCTGGACACCATCCACACCCACGGCACTGGGTGCACGGTGGCCTCCGCCATCGCCGCCTATCTTGGTCTCGGGCTGGACGTCCCCGGGGCGGTGAAGGCGGCGAAGGACTACGTCAGCGGTGCCATCGCGGCCGGCTACGGGCTGGGCGCCGGCATCGGGCCCGTCGACCACGGCTGGCGGTGGCGGGCGGGATCGCGGACCTGACTCTCCTTGAGGAGGCCTACGACGGCCCGGGCGGGCGGGTGCTCGTGCCGCTGGTGCAGCAGGAGTACGTGGCCCGCTACGGCGGACCGGACGCGACCCCCGTCGACCCGGCGGAGTTCGCGCCGCCGCGCGGGCGGTTTCTCATCGTCTACCTCGCGGGTGAGCCCGTCGGGTGCGGCGGGGTGCGGATCCTCCCCGAGGCGGGGGAGGGGGTGGCCGAGATCAAACGGATGTACGTGGTGCCCGGCGTCCGCGGCCGCGGTATCGCCCGCCGGCTGCTCGCCGAACTCGAGACTGCCGCCCGGGAGGCTGGTTGCCGGCAGGTACGGCTCGAAACCGGGCATCGACAGCCGGAGGCCATCGGCCTCTATACGGCAAGTGGGTACGCGCGGATACCGTCCTACGGGTTCTACCGGTGCGAGCCCGGCAGCCGGTGCTTCGGCAAGACCCTGGAGGCGGATCCGGCCCTAGAGACAGGTCTGGACAGGTCTAGCCGGCCTTCTCCACCTTGCCGGCCTTGATGCAGGACGTGCAGACGTTGAGCCGCTTCGCCCGCCCGCGGAGCACCGCGTGCACGGTCTGGATGTTGGGGTTCCAGCGCCGGCGGGTGCGGCGGTGGGAGTGGGACACGGACATGCCGAAACCTGGCCCCTTGCCACAGACGTCACACACGGCAGCCACGGGTAACACTCCTGACCAGAGACGGGGGAACAATCCAGAGTAGCCGGGAGCGGCCGGCGCGACCAAGCCGCCGCTAGGCTGGCCGCCTCCGGACACGCTCATGCTGGGAGGATCGAGTCAGGCTGGCCGACAGGCGCGGGTGCCGATCCGGCGGCGCGGCAGGCGGGCGCCGCGGCGCTCGGCCCCGGCTCCCCGAATGCCTGCGGGAGGCGTATCCGGTCATTCGACGTCGAGATCCACGCCGGTAGGCAGGCCGATTCCGTGGAGGTGGTGGGGCTGGAGTGACCCGAATGACCCGAGCGACGGGGGCGACGGACCTCGACGAACCGTTGCGTCGGTCGGTCGGCACGATCGCTGCGGCGCTGGAACGCAATCTTGGTTTGCGCACGGTGCGCGACCTGCTCACCCACTACCCACGCAGGTACGCCCAACGCGGAGAGTTGACCCGGCTGGACGGCCTGCGCGTCGATGAGCACGTAACGGTGCAGGCCAGGGTATCGGCGGTCTCCAGCCGCCGGATGCGTCAACGCAAAGGGTCCATCGTCGAGGTGGTCGTCACCGACGGATCGGGTTTTCTGACCCTCACCTTCTTCAACCAAGCCTGGCGGCAGGAGCACCTGCGACCGGGGAGGCTGGGCCTGTTCGCGGGCAAAGTGTCGGCCTACGGGGGGAAACGGCAGCTGACCCACCCGGACTATCTGCTCCTCGACGCGGACGGCGGGAATGGTGACGCGGGCGGCGACGTGGCAGACGACGCGGGGGATTTTGCCGGCGGTCTGATCCCGGTGTACCCGGCGACGGCCGCCGTGGCGTCGTGGCGGATCTCACGGTGCCTGGACATGGTGCTTCCCTCGTTGCGGGTTCCGGATGACCCCATGCCCGTCGAGATCCGCCGGCGGCGGAACCTGGTGGACCTGGAGCGCGCGTTGCGACTCATCCACCGGCCCCAGGACGACGCCGACGTCCGCCGTGCGGTCGCCCGGCTTACCTGGGACGAGGCGTTCGTCCTGCAAACCACGCTGGCCCTGCGACGGCAGGCCGCCCAGGCGACGCCGGCAACGCCGCGGACCGCCGCGCCCGGTGGCCTGCTCGACGCTTTCGAGCAGCGACTGCCCTTCGCCCTCACCGCCGGCCAGCTCGCAGTCGGTGCCGTTCTCGCCGATGAGCTCGCCCGGCCCCATCCCATGCATCGGCTGCTGCAGGGGGAGGTCGGCGCCGGTAAGACAATAGTGGCCCTGCGCGCGATGCTGGCCGTCGTCGATGCCGGCGGGCAGGCGGCGCTGCTGGCGCCGACCGAAGTGCTCGCCCAACAACATCACCGATCGATCCGCGACCTCCTCGGCCCGCTCGGTCGCGCGGGGGAACTGGACGCCGACGAGCGCGCCACCCGGGTCGCGCTGGTGACCGGGTCCTTGGCCGCGGCGGCTCGCCGCCGGACGCTGGCTGACGTGGCCTCCGGCACCGCCGGCGTGGTGATCGGCACCCACGCCCTGTTGGAGCAATCCGTCGACTTCGCCGACCTGGGCCTGGTTGTGATCGACGAGCAGCATCGGTTCGGTGTGGAACAGCGGGACGCGCTGCGGGCCAAGGGGACGAGCCCGCCGCACGTTCTGGTGATGACCGCGACGCCGATCCCGCGCACGGTGGCGATGACCGTGTACGGGGATCTGGAGACCTCCACGCTCACCGACCTGCCGCCGGGGCGGTCCGCCGTGCGCAGCTTTGTCGTGCGGGCCGGCAATCCGCTGTGGGTACAGCGGATGTGGGGCCGGGTGCGCGACGAGGTGGCCGCCGGTCGGCAGGCGTACGTGGTCTGCCCGAGGATCGGTGACCCGGCCGGCGAGGCCGCGGACGAGGCCCAGGGGGAGGAGCCGGCCCAGGGGGAGGAGCCAGTCGCCGACCCGGAGAGGGATGCCGGCGACCCCGCCCGCAGGCCGGGTGTGGCAGTGCTCACCGTCGCGCCCGCGCTGGCTGCCGATGAGCTGGCCGGGCTGCACGTCGAGGTCCTCCACGGCCGGTTGCCGGCGGAGGACAAGGACGCCGTGATGAGTGCCTTCGCCGCGGGCCGGATCGACGTTCTCGTGGCCACCACGGTGATCGAGGTCGGCGTCGACGTGGCGAACGCCACCGTGATGGTCGTGCTCGACGCCGACCGGTTCGGCGTCTCCCAACTCCACCAGCTGCGTGGTCGGGTCGGTCGAGGCAGTGCGCCCGGGTGGTGCCTGCTGGAGTCGCAGGCGACCCCCGGCAGCCCCTCCGCCGAGCGGCTGGCTGCGGTCGCGGCGACGACCGACGGCTTCCGACTGGCTCGCCTGGATCTCGAGCAGCGCCGGGAGGGCAACGTCCTGGGCGCTGAGCAGTCCGGCCGACGGAGCGGGCTGAAAATGCTCAGCCTGCTCCGCGACGAGGAGGTCATCCGCACCGCCCGGGAGGATGCCACCGCGCTGGTCAGCGCCGATCCCGAGCTTGCCCGGCATCCTGGGTTGGCTGCTGCGGTGGCCCGACTCGGCGCGGAGGAGCAGGCCGCGTACCTGGAGAAGACCTGATGCCGATCTCGGCATGACCCGGATCATTGCTGGCGTCGCCGGCGGGCGTCGGCTCGCCGTGCCGGCCGGCACGGACACCCGGCCGACCTCGGACCGGGCGCGCGAGGGCGTGTTCTCCACTGTTTCCGCGCTCCTCGGCCCACTGGCCGGCGCGCGCGTGCTCGACCTCTACGCCGGCTCGGGCGCGCTGGGTCTGGAGGCCCTGTCCCGCGGTGCTGCCGAGGCGACCTTCGTCGAGTGCGCCGCCCCGGCGCTGCACGTCCTCCGGCGCAACATCGCCGCGCTCGGCCTACCGGGTGCGACCGTGAGAGCGGAGTCTGTGGAGCGCTGGGTTCACGGGTTTGCCACGGTCGCCGACGGGACCGACGTCGTCCCCGTCGGCGCCCCGTGTCAGTACGACCTGGTGCTGGCCGACCCGCCGTATCCGATGGCGGCCGACCGGGTGGCCGAGGTGCTCGTCGCGCTGACGGCGCGGGGGTTGGCGGCTGCCGACGCGCTGGCCGTGGTCGAACGCGCCCGCCGGGACCCGGAGTTCCGCTGGCCACCGGGATGGATCCCGGTGCGGGGCCGACGCTACGGGGAAGCGATGCTTTGGTACGGTCG
This sequence comes from Frankiaceae bacterium, assembly GCA_017882785.1. Lineage (GTDB taxonomy): Bacteria > Actinomycetota > Actinomycetes > JADGOV01 > JADGOV01 > JADGOV01. The sequence goes on along the minus strand of JADGOV010000068.1, from coordinate 8,705 downwards.
CGCAGCCTGATCGACGGAGGTTTGTCCGGTGCCCCGACGTGCCATCTGCCCGGGATCGTTCGATCCGGTGACCTGCGGCCACCTCGACATCGTGGAGCGGGCCAGCCGGATCTACGACGAGGTCGTCGTGGCGGTGATGATCAACCCGGCCAAGCAGGGCCTCTTCGCGTTGCACGAGCGAATCGACATGCTCACCGAGGCGACCGCCCGCTACGGCAACGTCAGCATCGATTCCTTCACCGGCCTGCTGGTCGACTTCTGCCAGCAGCGCGGTATCGGCGTGGTGGTCAAGGGTCTCCGCGCGGTCTCCGACTTCGACTACGAACTGCAGATGGCGCAGATGAACCAGTCGCTGGCCGGTGTCGAGACGCTGTTCATGCCGACGAATCCGCTCTACAGCTTCCTGTCGTCCTCCCTGGTCAAGCAGGTCGCGCTCTACGGTGGCGACGTCTCGGCACTGGTCCCGGAGTCGGTGCAGCGGCACCTGGCCGGACGCGTTCCGACGGGCACAGCGGGAGCGGGCTGACCGTCGCGGCGGACCCGGGACCCGTCGGCGCCCCGGGGCAACGCGGACAGGAGCTATTCTGAGATCACCGTCCCTCCTCACCCCGAGTTTCGTCATGCCTGAGAGCCGAAAGCGACGCCTGGACCCGCGAGCCCCACTCGTGATCGACACCCGCGAGCTGAGCCGCCGAGCCGGCTCGCTGCGCCATGCCAGACTCTCGGTACCGGCGCCACCGGCGCTCGGCACGGAGTTCCTCGGCGTCCCGGTGGGTGCTCCGGTGGAGCTCGACCTGCGGCTCGAGTCGGTGATGGAGGGCATTCTGGTCAGCGGTACGGCGCGTGCGCCGTTGACCGGGGAATGCAGCCGGTGTCTCGGAGCGCTGCGTGCGACGGTGGACGTGGAGCTCCAACAGTTGTTCGTCTACCCCGAGCTGCATAGTGATGCTTCGCTAACCGAGAGCGACGACATCGGCGAACTCGACGACGATCGGCTGGACCTCGAGCCGGCCGTACGGGATGCGGTCGTGCTCGCGCTACCTCTCTCGCCGCACTGCCGGGAGGACTGCCCTGGGCTCTGCCCCATCTGTGGGGAGCTGCGCGCGGACCTGCCAGCGGATCACGCACATGACGCATCGGATAATCGTTGGGCGGCACTGGCCGCGCTCCGTCACAATGGCACGGGTCTGACTCGCCCAGAGAAGATTGGGCGAGCCGACCCAGCACGCACCGAGGACCAGGAGAGCTGAACCGTGGCCGTACCCAAGCGCCGGACGTCGCGAAGCAATACCCACTCGCGCCGATCGCAGTGGAAGGCGAGTGCCCCGGCTTTCGCGACCTGCGGACGTTGTCGGCAGCCGAAGCTGCCGCATGTGGCGTGCGGGAACTGCGGTACCTACAACGACCGTCAGGTGCTGTCGGTCTGAGACGGCGATGAGGGCGCGAGGCGGCGCTGGCGGCGGTATGCCTCCGGACCAGCAGGCCCTGATCGACATGCTCGGCCTCACGTTGGCGCCTGCCGTCCTGGATCGCGCCCTGACCCACCGCTCCTTCGCTTATGAGAACGGTGGCCTGCCCACCAACGAGCGCCTGGAGTTCCTCGGCGACAGCGTGCTCGGACTCGTCGTCACCGAGGCGCTCTACCTCCGCAACCCCGAGGTCTCCGAGGGTCATCTCGCCAAGTTGCGCGCAGCGGTGGTGAACCGGACAGCGCTCGCCGGCGTGGCCCGCTCGCTCAACCTCGGCGAGCATCTGCGCCTCGGCCGCGGGGAGGAGACGAGCGGCGGACGCGACAAGGAATCCATCCTCGCCGACGGGTTGGAGGCGATTCTCGGTGCGGTCTACCTGAACGCCGGCCTGGGCGGCGCGGCCGCCGTCGTGCACCGGTTCTTCGACCCGCTGCTCTCCGATGCCGCCGCCCTCGGGGCCGGGTTGGACTGGAAGACCTCGCTGCAGGAGGAAGCGGCCGCGAAGGATCTCGGCGCACCGACGTACGAGGTCACCGAGAGCGGCCCCGACCACGCCAAGCAGTTCCTCGCCAACGCCATGATCGCCGGGGAACGACTCGGCAGCGGCGCCGGTTCCAGCAAGAAGCAGGCTGAACAGGAGGCCGCGGCGCAGGCGTGGCTGGCGTTGCGCCACCGCGTGGCTGATCCCGATGCCGGAACTGCCTGAGGTCGAGGTCGTCCGGCGCGGTCTGCAGCGAGGCGTGGTGGGGCGAACCGTTTCGGCCGTGGAGGTTCGCCACCCCCGGGCGGTGCGGCGGCACGTTGCGGGCGCGGAGGATCTGGCGGGACTGCTGCTGGGGCGCCGCGTGGAGGACGCCTGCCGGCGCGGGAAGTACCTGTGGTTGCCGCTGGACTCCGGCGACGCCCTCCAGGCGCACCTCGGCATGAGCGGTCAGCTGCTCGTGGTCCCCGCCGCGACGCCGGTCGAGGCGCACCTGCGGGTCCGGCTCGCCTTCACCGATGGCGGCGCCGAGCTCAGATTCGTCGATCAGCGCACCTTCGGCGGCATCGCCGTCGTGGCGGGCGGTGCCCCGCCGGCCAGCATCGCGCACATCGCCCCGGATCCCCTGGACCCGGCCTTCGACGAGGACGCCTTCGTCCACGCCCTGCGGCGCCGGCGCACCGGGCTCAAGCGTGCGCTACTGGACCAGCGACTGATTAGTGGTATCGGCAACATCTACGCTGACGAGGCGCTGTGGCGGGCCGGGCTGCACTACGCCCGGGCGACCGAGACCGTACGGCGGGGGGAAGCGCTACGTCTGCTCGTCGCGGTTCGGGCGGTTCTCGGCGAGGCGTTGCAGGCGGGCGGGACCTCCTTCGACGCCCTCTACGTCGACACCGAGGGCGTCAGTGGTCGATTCGAGCGCGCGCTCGCTGTCTACGGCCGCCGCGGGCAGCCCTGCCCACGGTGCGGCACACCGATCCGGCGCGAGGCCTTCATGAACCGCTCGGCGTACAGCTGTCCGCGCTGCCAGCCCCGTCCCCGCCGACCGCACCTCTGACGGGCCCTGTCACAGTCACGTGCGGGCTCATGTCAACAGCGCTGTGTCACCAGGCTGTAACCTGACTGTGACCCACCCCTTGACCCTCCGGTGGCCTCATGGGACCCTGGAGGCACCGGAGCCCCCCTGACCGCGTCAGGACGCGGCGCCGTGAAGCGTGCACCTGAGAGAAGCGGGACCTGACAGTAGCGGAGGAAACCCATCATGGCCAAGGCGCTTTTCGGCTATGTCGGCATCGGCGCCGACGTCCGAACGCTCGCCGAGGTACGTCGCCTGCATGATCGAGTACGTGAGTTGGAGGTCGAGGTAGCCGGCCTCCGGTCCGCCAATGCCGAACTGATGGCTGCGGTCTCCGTCGAGCATGACCTCCTGGCACTGACCAGCCGGGAGCCCGCGCTGACCTGACCTCCTGCCGATGTGCCACGAGCGCATCGTCGCGACGCTGGACCCGAGGGACGCTGTGGCGTCCCTCGTCGCTTGTTGGCTGCCCCCATCGGGCGCGGATCGGCTCCATCGGCGCGTTGCGGACGCACCGCCGGCCGGCAGCACCATAGAGTCGATCAGTGCACCTCAAGAGCCTGACGCTCAGGGGTTTCAAGTCCTTCGCGTCGACCACCACGTTGCGCTTCGAGCCCGGCGTGACGGCTGTCGTGGGACCCAATGGATCGGGCAAGTCCAACGTCGTGGACGCCATCGCCTGGGTGCTGGGTGAGCAGGGGGCGAAATCCCTGCGTGGGGGCAAGATGGAGGACGTCATCTTCGCCGGCACCCCCAGCCGCCCACCGCTGGGCCGGGCCGAGGTTGTGCTCACCATCGACAACGCCGATGCCGCCCTGCCGATCGACTACTCCGAAGTGACCATCAGCCGGCTGATGTATCGGTCGGGTACCAGTGAGTACGCCATCAACGGCTCGTCCTGCCGGCTGCTCGACGTGCAGGAGTTGCTCTCCGACTCCGGTATAGGTCGGGAACTGCACGTGATCGTCGGGCAGGGTCAGCTCGATGCCGTGCTGTCCGCCCGCCCCGAGGACCGGAGGGCCTTCCTGGAGGAGGCGGCCGGTGTGCTCAAGCACCGGCGTCGCAAGGAGAAGGCGCTGCGCAAGCTGGACGCGATGGCGGCCAACCTGACCCGGCTCAACGATCTCACCGGGGAGCTGCGGCGGCAGTTGGGTCCGCTGGGCCGCCAGGCCGAGGTGGCCCGCAGGGCGGCGAGTATCCAGGCCGATCTCCGGGACGCCCGGCTCCGGATGCTCGCCGAGGACCTGGCCCGGCTGCGTGGATCGCTGGCGGAGGATGTCGCTGCGGAGACCGCCGCGCGCGAGCGGCGCAGTGAAGCGGAGGCCAGGCTGAGCGCCGCGGTGGCGGCGGAGACCCGGCTGGAGAACGCCGCCGAGGAAGAGGCACCACGACTGGCCGCGGCCGCCCAAACCTGGTACCTGCTCGCCGGGCTGGCCGAGCAGATCCGCGGTACCGGACGGCTGGCCGCAGAGCGCGCCAGCCACCTTGGCGGCGAGCCCGAACAGCTGCGCTTCCACGCCGACCCCGACGAGCTGGAATCGCAGGCCCGCGCCGCTCGGGAGGAGGAACAGCGCATCGTCGTCCAACTGGGGCGGGACCGGCAACGGTTGGCCGCCGCGGTGACCGTTCGGGAGGAGGCCGAAGCGCGGCTGACGGCCGCTGAACAGGCGCTGGTCTCCGCCGTTCGGGCGGTCGCGGACCGGCGGGAGGGCCTGGCCCGACTCGCCGGTGACGTGTCGGCCGCACAGACCCGCCGGGTCGCGGCCGAGGAGGAAGCTGGTCGGCTCGCCGCCGCCGCGGCGGCGGCCAGCGCGCGGCGTCGCCAGGCCGAGGTCGACTTCGCAGCGCTGGAGCTGGAGGTGGCCGGACTCGACAGCGGTGAGGTCGGTCTGGACGCCGAGCACGCGGGGGCGTCTGCGACGCTGGCGGCGGCTGAGGAACGGGTGGCCGCACTGGCAGAGCAGGAGCGGGTCATCGAGCGGGACCGGGCCGGGCTGACCGCACGTCAGGAGGCCTTGTCCCTGGTGCTGGACTGCGAGGACGGCGCGGCGACTCTGTTGGCCGCCGCCGACGAGACCGCCGACCCCGCCGGCGTCCTGGGCCCGGTGTCCGCGCTGATCGAGGTCGAGCCCGGGTACGGTACGGCGGTCGCCGCGGCCCTGGGCGCGGCCGCCGACGGGGTGGCCGTCGCGAACCGCGCGGCGGCGCTGGAGGCGCTGCGGCGGGTGCGTGCCGAGGATGCGGGCCGGGTGACGCTTGTGCTGGCCGATGCCCCCCAGCCGGTGGGCGGACACGCTCCGCTCCCGGAGCCGGCGCGGTGGGCGGAGGAGCTGGTGTCCTCGCCGAACGAGGTCATCATGGCCCCGCTGCAACGACTCCTCGACGGTGTCGCGGTGGTCGAGGACGTGTCGGCCGCGATGACCCTGCTGCCCGGCCGGCCGGAGCTGACGGTCGTCACCCGCGCCGGGGAGGTGCTGACCAGCGCCTCGGCCACCGGTGGCTCGGCTGCTGCCCGTACCCAGCTGGAGACTCGGGAGGCGCTGACCGAGGTGGCAGCCGCCCTCGACGCGCTGCATCACCGAGCCGAGCGGCAGCGTTTCGCGGTCGCCGCGGCCGCCGGCCAACGCTCCTCGGCGGCGGACGCGGTGACCCAGGCACTCGCCCGACTGCACGACTCCGATGCCCGACTGGCCGCCCTCGCCGAGCGACTTGGCCACCTGGGGGCCGCGGCTCTGGCGGCGGCTGCCGAGGCGGACCGACTGACCGAAGCCGGGGCCGCGGCGACGGCCGCTCGGGATGTGGCCGACGCCATTCTGGCGGACCGCGGCTCGCGGCTCACCGCCGCACAGGCGGCCCCGCAAGGCGGCGAACCCGACAGGCGCGAGCGGGACGAGCGGGCCGGCGCGGTGGGCGAGGCCCGGCAGGGTGAGGTGGAGGTCCGCCTCGCGGTTCGGACCGGTGAGGAGCGGCTGCGCGGGGTCGCCGGCCGGGCGCAGTCGCTGCAGGCGGCTGCCGCAGCCGAGCGGCGCGCCCGGGAGCAGGCGGCGCGCGCCCGCGAGCTGCGCATCCGCCGGGCCGCCCGGGCCGGGGCGGTGGCTACCGCCGCGGGTACCTTGCTGGCCACCGTGGAAGCAGCGCAGCGGGCCGCCGGCGCGGAGCGGCAGACGGCCGAGAGCGCCCGGACCGAGCGCGACCGCGAACTGAGCGCCGTACGCTCCTCGGTCCGTACGCTCACCGGCGAGGTCGAGGCGCTCACCGACGCGGTGCATCGCGACGAGGTGGCACGGGCGGAGCTTCGACTCCGGATCGAGGCCGTGGAGCGGCGGGCGAGCGAGGAGTACGCCGTCTCACCGGCTGTCCTCGTCGCCGAGTTCGGGCCGCAGGTGGCGGTGGCGCCGGCGGACGGTGGCCAGCCGCGACCGTATGACCGGGCCGAACAGGAGAAGCGGGCAGCCGGCGCGGAGCGTGCTCTGGCCCGGCTGGGTCGGGTCAATCCGCTGGCGTTGGAGGAGTACGCCGCGCTGGAGGAGCGACACGCCTTCCTCGTCGCTCAACTGGGCGATCTGCAAGCCACCCGGCGCGACCTGCTCACGGTGGTACGCGAGGTCGACGAACGGGTCGAGGAGGTGTTCGCGGCAGCATTCGCCGACACCGCCCGCGAGTTCGAGGCCGTCTTCGCCGCGCTCTTCCCCGGAGGATCGGGTCGGCTCTCGCTCACCGACCCATCGGACGTGCTGACCACCGGCATCGAGGTCGAGGCCCGCCCGGCCGGCAAGAAGGTGTCCCGGCTCTCGCTGCTCTCCGGTGGGGAGCGCTCGCTGACCGCCATCGCCATGTTGGTGGCCATCTTCCGCGCCCGGCCGTCGCCGTTCTACGTGCTCGACGAGGTCGAGGCCGCCCTCGACGACCGCAACCTGGGCCGACTGCTGGCCCTGCTGGCCGACCTCCGCGGCGCGTCCCAGCTGCTGGTGATCACGCACCAGAAGCGCACCATGGAGGTCGCGGACGCCCTCTACGGCGTCACGATGAGCGGCGAGGGGGTCACCACGGTGATCTCCCAGCGGTTGCGGGAACCGGTGACTGCCTCGGCCTGATCGACCCTGCTCTGCCAGGATGGCGTCCCGTGGAGACTGTCATCCTTATCGGCGCGATTCTCGTGGTCGCGCTCATCGTCGGCGTGGGGCTGGTGGCCGGGACCCGTCGCCGGCCGCCGCTCGCCCCGACCGAGGGTCCAGCCGCGCCGGTCCGCCCGCTCGACACGGTGGAGTTGCCGAAAGCGCCGCCGACCCCGGAACAGGCGCATGCCCCGCCGGCTGAGTCGGCGGCTCCTCCTGCGCCAGCCCTCGAAGTGCCCGAGCCGACCGCCGGCCGCCTTGTCCGGCTACGGGCGCGGCTCGCGCGTTCCCAGGGCCTACTGGGGCGGAGCCTGCTCACGCTGTTGTCCCGGGACGTGCTCGACGAGGATGCCTGGGAGGAGATCGAGGACACTCTGCTGACCGCCGATATCGGGGTCGGTGCCACCCAGGAGATCGTGGACCGGCTCCGGACCCGTACGAAGGTCGCCGGCACCCGCTCCCTGGACGACGTGCGCGCCCTGCTCCGCGAGGAGCTGATCACGGCCGTGGGCACCGCGGACCGGTCGCTGCATACGCTGCCGCATCCGGACCGGCCGGCGGTGCTGCTCGTGGTCGGCGTGAACGGCACGGGCAAGACGACGACCTGCGGCAAGCTCGCGCGGGTGCTCATCGCGGACGGTCATTCGGTGCTGCTCGGCGCGGCCGACACCTTCCGGGCCGCGGCGGCCGACCAACTGCAGACCTGGGGGAGCCGCGTCGGGGCGCCGACCGTGCGCGGCCCCGAGGGGGCAGACCCGGCCAGCGTCGCGTTCGACGCGGTCCGCACCGGAACCGAGCAGCGGGTGGACACCGTGCTCATTGACACCGCCGGCCGGCTGCATACCAAGTCTGGACTGATGGACGAACTGGGCAAGCTCAAGCGCGTCGTCGAGAAGCAGGGACCGGTCGATGAGGTGCTGCTCGTGCTCGACGCCACCACGGGGCAGAACGGGGTGGTGCAGGCCCGGGTGTTCGCCGAGGTCGTCGACGTCACCGGCATCGTGCTGACCAAACTCGACGGCACCGCGAAGGGCGGCATCGTCGTCGCTGTGCAGCGCGAACTCGGTGTGCCGGTCAAGTTGATCGGCCTGGGCGAGGGCGCCGACGACCTGGCGCCGTTCGAGCCCGCCGCCTTCGTCGAGGCATTGATCGACTGATGCGGGACCGGCCGCTACCGGGAAGCTGACACCGCTCTCGGTACACCTCATTGTCACCGTCTGTCGCGGCTCACCGGTGGGACCTGGAACGTCACAAGCCGGAAACATTTCTGACCTGAGCGTGAAACGGCGTCCGGTCACGCTGCCTGTCATGACGCCTAACGTGACGTACGCCTTGGCGTACGCAGCCGCTCCAGAGATCGACACTGGCAACACCGCCTGGGTGCTCGCCAGCGCCGCCCTGGTGCTGCTCATGACGCCCGGGCTGGCGTTCTTCTACGCCGGCATGGTGCGCAGCAAGGACGCCCTCGGCATGCTCATGCAGAACTTCGTCTGCATCGCCATCGTCAGCGTCCTGTGGGTGGTCGTGGTCTACAGCCTCGCCTTCGGGAGCGGGAACGGCTT
>JADGOV010000132.1 GCA_017882785.1 Frankiaceae bacterium | reverse complement strand
TCTGAGGACCAGGGTCAGTGCCGCCGCCTCGTCGTCGGATATCCGCCCTCCTACGACGTCGATCTGCCAGGCGTTCGGGCCCTGTGCTTCCATCTGTCTCAAACCTCCGAGATCCCGTGGTCGATGACGTCGTCGATGAGCCTGATCATCTGCTCGGCGTCGACCGAGACACCTGAGGCAAGCACCTGACCAAAGGGTTGCTCGTAGCGGTCGGGGGTGCGGCGGCGCTGCGGAGCGCGCCGGATGCGGAGCTGCATAGTCATTTCTCCTTGTGGGGTATCCGGCCAGCTGCGGGCGTCACGTAGCCGGAGGCGGAACGAAAAGTTCCTACAGCGGCATGTTGCCGTGCTTACGAGCGGGCAGTACCTCGCGCTTGGACCGGAGCATCGCCAGCGAGCGGATCAGCACACGGCGGGTGTCCCGCGGGTCGATCACGTCGTCGACCAGACCACGTTCGGCCGCGACGTAGGGGTGCATCAGGTGTTCGGTGTATTCATCAACGAGTTCCCGGCGCCGTGCCTCCGGGTCCGCAGAAGCTGCCAGCTCCTTCCGAAAGATGATGTTTGCCGCGCCGGCACCGCCCATTACCGCGATCTGGTTGGCTGGCCAGGCGAAGGACAAGTCGGCGCCGATCGACTTGGAGTCCATGACGATGTAGGCGCCGCCGAATGCCTTCCGCAGGATGACCTGGACACGGGGCACTGTGGCCTCGCAGTAGGCGTACAGGAGCTTCGCGCCGCGTCGGATGATGCCGTTGTGCTCTTGGTCGGTCCCGGGGAGGAAACCCGGCACGTCGACGAGGGTGATCAACGGGATGTTGAAGGCGTCGCACGTACGCACGAAGCGGGCGGCCTTCTCCGACGCGTCGATGTCCAACGCGCCGGCGAGTACTTGCGGCTGGTTCGCAACGATCCCCACTGTCTGACCGTCCAGCCGGGCGAGCACACAAACGATGTTCCTGGCCCAGTTCGCATGCAGTTCGAAGTACTCTCCGTCGTCGACGATCTGCTCGATCACCGTCCGCACATCGTACGGCTGGCGCATGTCAGCCGGGACGAGGCGTAGCAGCTCCTCGCAGGAACGGTCCGCTCCCTCCGTGCTGGCGTAATGCGGCGGGAGTTCCTGATTGTTCGAAGGGAGGAAGGACAGCAGGTAGCGAACCTCTGCCAAACAGTCCCGTTCATCGGCGGCGACGAAAGTGGCGACCCCGGTACGCTCGGAGTGCGGCCCCGCCCCGCCTAGTTCTTCGCGGCTGACTTTCTGCCCGGTGACCGCAGCCACCACGTCCGGTCCGGTGATGAACATGTTCGCGGTGTCCGCGGCCATGAAGACGAAGTCGGTGAGCGCGGGCGAGTAAACGGCGCCGCCGGCGCATGGGCCGAGGACGACGCTGATTTGTGGCACTACGCCGGAGGCGCGGACGTTTCGAGCGAAGATCCCGCCGAAGCCGGCCAGCGCGCTGACCCCCTCCTGGATGCGAGCACCGCCGCCGTCGTTCAGCCCGATCACCGGGCAACCGATCGACTCGGCAAGATCCATCACCTTGTGCACCTTGGCCGCGAACGTCTCGCCGAGCGCGCCGCCGAAGATCTGGGCGTCGTGGGAGAAGACCGCCACGGTGCGGCCGTCGATCGTCCCCCAGCCGGTGATTACCCCGTCCGTCGGCGGCCGGTGCTTCTCCAGCCCGAAACCGGTGCCGCGGTGCCGGGCAAACAGGTCCAGTTCCACGAACGAACCTTCGTCGAGCAGTAGCTCCAGCCGCTCCCGAGCGGTCAGCCGGCCGCCCGCTGCACGACGCCTGGCTGCCAGCTCATCCGTCCCGCGCTGGGCCGCCTGCCGGACAACTGCCAAGTCAGCGGCGGCCTGGGCCAGGTCCCGCGGCAGGCCGCATTCACGGTTCTGGATTGGGGCGGATGAGTCCACCCACCCGTCGCGGCTCGCCGGATTCCGGCGAGCAGGTTGGCCGCCGTCCAACGACATTGGGGCGCGAGCGCCAACGCGAGGCGGCCAGGGTGCCGCCGGGTCGACGTCCTCTATCGGCGCTAACACCGAGATCCCGCTCACGCTCCTACTCATGGTCACACCCTTATTCAGCCGAGATCGACACCGGGAGCACCGCCGACGTTTCTGCACGGAGCCTGCCTCCACGACGATCGACCACAGCCGATGCCTGCTCTAGACAGCCCAGGGTTGAACGCCCACTCTGGGCGGGGCCCTCGGGGGCCACCTTGGGTAGTACAGGAGCTGGCTAGCCGCCCATGGGCCACCACTGTCAGCGCTATCGGCTGTACTTGGGAGGGCCGCGGCCGATCGGCTCCTTCCCGACAGCGGAGATGGAAAAGGGTGTCGCCCCCGTCGTCCTGGCCGGTGCAAGACCGGCATCAGCGGGTCTCGCCACCAAGGGTGGGCGTTTCGTGCCCCTTCGACGACAACTGTTACCCCTGAGATCTCTGGTACCGGTCCAGGTCCTCGTCGAGTCTCGGTATGTAGCCCTTGCAGTCGGCGCATGGGCGCGACCAGGCCGAGGAGGGTCCATCAGATGGCCAGCGTCATCGAATGGGCCGGCCACCGTCGTCGAGGTCCAGCCCGCGGCGCCGCTCAGTGTCCAACTGCTAGTTGACCAGCGGCTAGGCACCCATCAACCACCAGCCAACTTGCTCCCCATGACTGGCCGCCGATGCCCGTGGGATGAATCGGAGCCCCTTGATGTTGGAACGGCTTGGTCACCTGGTGATCCGCCACCGCGTCGTGCTCATCGCGACCACGATCGTCCTGGTGGTCTGTGCCGGACTGCTCGGCCGCGGCGTGCCACAGCGGCTAGTCAGCGCAGGATTCGATGACCCGCACTCGCAGTCCGCGCGGGCCGCTGCGCTGCTGGACGCCAAGTTCCACGCCGGGGAACCCAACCTGGTACTCGTAGTCAACACGCGGGACGGCAGCAAAATCGATGACCCGGCGGTGCGCAGCACCGGAGCCGCCATCACCGCCCAGCTGAGCCGCGAACCCCACGTCCAGCAGGTCGTCTCCTACTGGGCGGCCGGCCGGCCGGCCGGCCTGCGCAGTTCCGACGGCAGGTCAGCGCTCGTACTCGCGCGACTCGTCGGCAGCGACAGTCAGGTCAACCGGTACGCCGGCGACCTCGAGCCCCGGTACCGGGGTGTGCGCGACCGGGTGTCGGTACAGGTTGCCGGGTCGGCCGCAGTGCACCACGAGCTCCAAAGCACCCTCGACCACGATCTGCGTCGCGCCGAGACCTACGCCCTGCCGCTTACCCTGCTGCTGCTCCTATTCGTGTTCGGCAGCGCCGTCGCCGCCGCGTTGCCGCTTGTGATCGGAGGCGTCGCGGTCATCGGCACGCTGCTCGTGCTGCGCCTGCTGACAGCCGTCACCGACGTCTCAGTGTTCGCGCTGAATATCACCACTGCGGTTGGGCTCGGGCTGGCCATCGACTACAGCCTGCTCGTTGTCACCCGTTTCCGCGAGCAGCTAGCCGCCGGTGCCGACCCGGACGACGCCGTCGTCCATACCGTCGCCAGCGCCGGGCGCACCGTGCTGTACTCCGCCGCCACGGTGGGGCTATCGATGGCCGCGATGCTGGCCTTCCCGCAGCCGTTCCTGCGGTCGCTGGCCCTGGCGGGAATATCGGTTGTGGTGCTCGCCGCCGCCGCCGCCATCGTCGTGTTGCCCGCGTTACTCGCTGTCATCGGCCGACACGTGGACCGCTGGCCGGTCGGCCGCCGGCGCACAGCCGACGGCCGGCGCAGCGTAGGCGGGTGGGGCAGGATCGCGGTCTTCGTCATGCGCCGGCCCGTGCCGATCGTGATCGTCGCGGTGACGTTCCTGCTCGCCCTCGGCCTGCCGTTCCGACACGCCCAGGTCGCGCTCTCCGACGACCGGGTGCTGCCGGCCTCCGCCCACAGCCGCCAGGCAAGCCAGCTGCTGCGCACCAGATTCGGGTCGCAAGAGCAGGATGCGCTGTTCGTCGTCTCCGCTCAGCACGCCGACCCCGACCAAGTCGGCCGGTACGCCGCCCGACTGTCCCGTCTCAGCGGCGTGCGCCGGGTCGACGCGTCGACCGGTTCGTACACCGCAGGCACCAAAACCAAGCCCAACCGGGCCAGCGCGGCCCGCCCCCACGGGGGGATGCGGATCTCGGTGGTACCCGCAGTGGCCACCTACTCACCGGCCGCTGAGCGGATCGTCCGCCACGTCCGGGCGGTGCCGGCACCGGTGCCGGCGCTGGTCGGAGGCCCGGCGGCGGTACTGGTGGATACCCGACACGCCATCGGCAGCCGTCTGCCGCTAGCGCTAGGGATCATCGCCGCCGCTGTCGGGGTGCTGCTGTTCCTGTTCACCGGCAGCCTACTGGTCCCGATCAAAGCGATCGTGCTGAACCTGCTCAGCCTCAGCGCCACATTCGGCGTGATGGTGTGGGGGTTCCAGCAAGGGCACCTAAGCAACCTGTTTGACTTCACCGTCACCGGCAGCCTCGACGTGGCCACCCCAGTGCTCATGTTCTGCGTCGCCTTCGGGTTGTCCATGGACTACGAAGTGTTCGTCCTGTCCCGAATCCACGAGGAGTGGCGCCGGACCCGGGACAACACCAGCGCCGTCGCGGCCGGCCTGGAGCACACCGGCCGGTTGGTAACGGCAAGTGCGCTGCTCATGTCGATCGTTTTCATCTCGATCGCGACGTCCAGGGTGACCACGCTGAAGATGATGGGCGTCGGGCTCGCGCTAGCGGTCCTGATGGACGCCACCGTGGTCCGCAGCGCCCTGGTCCCCGCCCTAATGCGGCTAGCCGGCCCCTGGAACTGGTGGGCGCCGACGCCGCTGCGGCGCCTGCACGCGCGCTTCGGACTGCGCGAGACACCCGCCGATCCGGCCATCCCATTCCATCTCCCCGGCCCAGCCCGGCCGCCCGTCCAGGCCGACCTGCCCGGCGACGTGGCCCTTCCCGGCGCCGTTCTGCGCTACCGGGACGCCACCGGCAACCAGCAGGTGGCCGACTTGAGCCTCGCTACCCGGCTGTCCATCGGCCGCAGCACCGCCACCGACATCTGCCTGCGATGGGACGGCGAGGTGTCCCGGCTGCACGCCGAGCTCGAGCGGATCGGCGACGACTGGATCCTGGTCGACGACGGGCTGTCGCGGAACGGGACGTATGTGAACGGGACCCGGCTCACCGGCCGACGCCGGCTCCGCGACGGCGACGAGCTGCTCGTCGGCTCCACCATGATCATCTACCACGCGAGCGGCCGACCCTCCTTGACGCTTGCCGGACGCTCTCTGCCTGTCCCGGCCGAGACAGCACCCGCGGGCCGCTAGCGCTCTTCAGGGCGGCGGCGCCGGGTCTCATCGATCCCCACAACACCGTGGTCGCGCCGGCTCGGCCAGCGTGCCGCCGCGTGCGTGACGAACGCAGCGTTCACGTCGGCCACCTCATTGGGAATTCGGCGCTGACCGCCGCCATGACCTGGCCGCCGACCCCACCGCCGGGCTGTTCGCCGGACTCAGCGCGCTACCCAAGGCCACCGCGCTGACCACGTACTCCTACCGCCTCACCCACACCCACCAGCAGCGCTTCCTCGCCGGACTCGGCCGGGCGATGCTCGCCGGTGACCTCATCGGCGACACCGGCGGGGACCTCGACCTGGACTTCCACGCCATCATGCACTGGGGCGATGACGTCGCCCTGCAGAAGCACTACGTGCCCCGCCGCTCCCAACGCACCCGATCAGTACTCACCTTCTTCGCCCAGGACACCTCCACCGACACCCTCGTCTACGCCAACGCCGACCTGACCAAGGCCACCCAGGCGCACGAGGTGCTCGTCTTCGCCGAGCACTGGCGGACCCTCACCGGCCGCTGGCCGACCCGGCTGGTCATGGACCAGAAGGTCACCACCCAAGCTGTCCTCGCCGAACTCGACGACCGCGGCATCGGCTTCCTCACCCTGCGGATGCGCTCCCCGGCGCTGACCCGCCACATCGCCGCCGTGCCCGCCGCCGCCTGGCGCACCGTGCGCCTGGACCGCGACGGCGCCTACCGCCGCCCCCGAGTCCTCGAAGAGGACGCCACGCTGTCCACCTATCCCGGCACCGTCCGCCAGCTGATC
>JADGOV010000131.1 GCA_017882785.1 Frankiaceae bacterium | reverse complement strand
ACGGTGTGGCGCGAGGAGGCCGCGCTCATCCCGCAGCACTACCGGGAGTTCGGCGAGCACCTGCCGCCCGCGCTGTGGAATGAATACGAGGAGCTGACCCGCCGGCTGGCGGCAGCCGAGCAGGCCGCAGCCTGAGCGAGCCGATCGCCGTTCGCGACAAGCCCCCGGCCCGATGAGTCCGTGCCGGGGGTGCCTGTGGCGCGGGGACGGGGACCTGCGGAAGGCAGTGGCGGCAGGTAGCCGGCCACGTCCACACTCACAGCACCCCCCGCAGACGGCCGTGCCACCGAGGTGGCGACGTCATTGTTGCTGATCGGCGTCCCGTAGCCCTCGCCCAAGTGCAACGTGCGCTGTGGCACCACCTGACCACGTTGTGTTACATCTCACTCGGCGGATCGGGCTCGCGTTCACTGGCCGGAAACGGCGCCGGTCGAGACTGATGGACAACCCAGCGTCGACGTGTAAGCGGGTACGCAGTGGTCATCTCCTCGATCGGATGCGAGCGGGTCGGCGTTGTCGTGTCGATCCAGCGGCCGGCAAGGGACGGGGTCGTGGCGACGGTGGAGCGGGCCGCCGCGGTGTTCCGTGCGGCGGCGCTCCCGATACGTCGGGGGATCGAGACTGTGCGGGCTCCCTGCCGGTCCTCACTGTTTCGTCGGCGTGGCCAGTCGATCGCGTTGCGCGACGGGCGGGTCGTCAGTGTGCGGCCGGTAGGGCGGGGGGATGTGGCGAGGCTGCTCGACTTGCACAGCGCGCTCTCCCCGGAGACTCGCTACCGCCGGTACTTCACGGCGTGCGGCCTGAAGAGCCGTCGTGACGCCCAGCGGTTGGCCGCGGCCGCGGACGAGGGCGATCTGGTTCTCGTCGCCGTGAGCGAGCAGCGCCCGGAACGGATCGCCGCGGTCGCGCAACTGGCCGGCGCGGAGACCGCGCTAACCGTCAGGGACGACTACCAGAACGTGGGGCTCGGTAGCGTCCTGCTCGACCTGCTGTTGGCGGCCGCCCGGCAGCGTGGGCTGCGCAGTGTGGAGGCCACCACGCTGGCGGGGAACTCCCGCGTGCTGCGCATGCTGCGTCGGCGCCACGCCGTACTCGACGGACAGGGCGCCGGTGTGCTGCACGCGACCCTGTCGACCGAGCCCTACGAAGCCGACAGCGGTCCGGGTGACGATCGAAGCCGGCCGCCGATCATGCTAGATCGGACGTCGCCGCCGGGATTCCAACGTACGAACGAGCATGATCGGCGCGGCCACCGTACGTTCTAGCATGATCGCCGGCTCGCCTCCGGCTGAGGGCCGCTCTCGGCGGGTAGCCGCACCCGAAACACCGTGCGGCCGGGTTGGCTTACCACGTCGACGCTGCCGTGGTGCGCGGTGACGATCGCGTGCACGATGGCCAGCCCCAGACCCGTGCTGCCCGTCGTCCTGGAGCGAGAACTGTCCGCGCGCGCGAAGCGCTCGAAGACGGTGGGTAGGGCGGTGGCCGCAATGCCGGGACCGTTGTCGCTGACTTCGAGGACCACGGCCCCCTCCTCGATGGTGATGGTGGTCGTGACCGTCGTGCCGCCGGGCGTGTGCGTCCGGGCGTTGGCCAACAGGTTGGCGACAACCTGATGCAGGCGGGACCCGTCGCCGTCGACGGTGACCGGCTCGTCGGGCAGGTTGAGCCGCCACTGGTGGTCCCTTCCGGCAGCGGAGGCGTCGCTGACCGAGTCGAGCACCAGCCTGGTGAGGTCCACCGGGGCGGCCTCCAGCGGCCGTCCGGAATCGAGCCGGGCCAGCAGCAGCAGGTCCTCGACGAGGGCGGTCATCCGTGCCGCCTCGGACTCCACCCGGGCCATCGCGTGCGCGAGGTCGGGCGGCGCCGCCTCGCGGGTGCGGCGGGTGACCTCCGCGTAGCCGCGGATCGCTGCCAGGGGGGTGCGGAGTTCGTGGCTGGCGTCCGCGACGAATCGGCGAACCCGCGACTCGCTGGCCTGCCGCGCCCGCAGGGCGGCGCTGACGTGGTCCAGGAGTCGGTTCAAGGCGTACCCGACCTGGCCCACCTCGGTGCCCTGATCGGTGTCGGCCGCGGCCACGCGCTCGGCCAAGGCGACCTCGCCCCGCTCCAGCGGCAGGGTGCTCACCTGGGACGCGGTGGCAGCAACCCGTCGCAGTGGGCGCAGCGTTCGCCGCACGATGGCGTCGCCGGCAACGCCCGCCACGATCAGCGCAAGGCCGGCGACCGCGGCCTCCACTGCTGCCAACCGGTAGAGGGTGGCATGGAGGTCAGCCAGCGGAAGCCCGGTAATGAGCACATCACCGTCGGGAGATTGGGTCGCCAGCAATCGGTAGTCGCCCCGGTGGCGCACCTCACGGGTGTGCGGGCGGTTGTCCACCGGCAACGTTCTGAGCGCCGCCGCCTCCGCTGTGGGGACAGTCTGCAGTTCCCCGTCGTTGGCGAGGATGGCCGCGGCGACCCGGCCGGCGGCGATCCGCGCTCCGAGGGTGCCCGCTGCCTGGCCAGGGGCGCGCAGAAACCCGGCTCCGGTGTGGTCGTACGGTGGCTCGCCGCCGCCGGCGGGCGGACTGCCGTCCCCGTCGCCCCCGCCCGCGTTCGACGACCGACCGCCGGCGGAGGTGAGCTGCGCGTCGAGGCGGCCCAGCAGGACGTGCTGAAGTGTGACCGACGTGACGAGGCCCACCGCGAGGCACACCAAGGCGAGCAGGCTGACGAGCACGACGAGCAGCCGGGTGCGTAGCGACCATCGACCCGGCCGCAGAAGCCGGGCGGCATCGGTGGCGGACGGGTCGGGCGTCCGGCTAGCCACCGGGAATCAGTCGGCCGGCTTGAGCACGTAACCGGCGCCGCGCACGGTGTGGATCATCGGTGACCGGCCGGCGTCGAGCTTCTTTCGCAGGTAGGAGATGTAGAGCTCGACGACGTTCGCTTGGCCGCCGAAGTCGTAGTTCCACACCCGGTCGAGGATCTGCGCCTTGGACAGCACGCGACGGGGGTTGCGCATGAGGTAGCGCAGAAGCTCGAACTCGGTGGCGGTCAGCTCGATGAGGTCCTCGGCGCGGCGGACTTCTCGGCTGTCCTCGTTCATGGTCAGGTCCCCCACGGCCAGTACCGCCTCGCCCCGGGCCGTGGCGGCCCCGGCGCGGCGGAGAAGACCTCGGAGGCGGGCCACGACCTCCTCGAGGCTGAAAGGCTTGGTCACGTAGTCGTCGCCGCCAGCGGTGATGCCGGCGATCCGGTCCTCCACCGCGTCTCGTGCCGTGAGAAACAGCACAGGAACGTGTGGGGCCTCCGCGCGCAGCCGGCGGAGCACCTCCAGACCGTCGATGTCGGGCAGCATGACGTCGAGCACGACGAGGTCAGGGTGGAACTCGCGCGCCGCGCGGACCGCGGTCAGCCCGTCGGGAGCGCTGCGGACGTCCCACCCTTCGTAGCGCAGCGCCATCGACAGCAGCTCGGCCAGGTTCGCCTCGTCGTCGACGACGAGAACGCGCAGCGCGCTGCCGTCGGGTCGCCGCAGCGCGACCGGGTGCGCAGCCGCTGACCGCCCCGCAGTCCCGGACCTGCCGGACGTCGGAGTGCCGTGGAAGCCGATTGCCGTCATGCGCCCAGTGTCGAACGGCGCGCTGTCCGTCCGCTGAGCATTTCCTGTGCGACTGCTGTGCCCATCGCCGACGGGTGGCGGCGCCCCGGCTGTGGAGGGGGTACGAGGCGCCGCCGGCTCATCCGGTCATCCCGTCGTTCCGTAACTCCCCTGCCCGGAACCTGGCTGCCCGTAACCCCCCTGCCCGGCACCCGGCTGGCCGGCACCGGGCCGTGAGCCCGGCCCGGGGGCGCCCCGTGCCGGGTCGCCCTTGCCCATGCCGCTCTCGACTCTGGCCACTGCCAGGCTCTGGTCGAACTTGACCGTTACCAGCGTCCCGTCGGCCTTCTTCATGTGCGCCTCGTAGGTTGCGTCCCCGGCGTCGGTCTCGATCCGGTAGACCGTGCCGCCCGGAACCGCCTTCAGCGCCGCCGCCCGCAGCTTCGCCGCGACGGTGGCGCTGACCGACTTCTCGTCGTCGCGCACCGAGTTCGCCCCGCCCGGTTGCGGTCGACCGTTCTGGGCGGGCGCTCCCTGCTCCGTGCTGTTCGAGGGGGTCGAGGACGGGCTGCTCGCAGCGGACGCACCGAGCGTCCCGGCGAGAACGCCGCCGGCGATCGCCCCGGCCGCGACCAACCCGGCGGCGGCAGCCCAGCGGGGGGCGCGCCGCCCCGGTGTCGTAGGTTCGTTCACGGATTCCTCCTTCTCGACGGGCGCCCTGGTGGCGACCGACAGGATCGACTCTCCGTGGCCGACCTGTCGGGACCGCATCGGGAACCTGTCAATCAGCTGGCAACCCGTCGAGACGGGGCTCGCCGGGCCCAGCCCTTTTCATTCATGTTTCATCCAGGTGCCCCCGCGTGATAGGCGGGCCGTGAGGTGGGGATCTCGCGGCCGTCGGTCGGTCGCCGATCGGCCCGCTGTCAGCGTCGCATGCGGGCCCAGGGGACAGCCCGGTGATCGGCCATACTCAAGGTGATCTACCAGCACCTCATGACCGGCATCTCGCGCGGCCGCCACTAGCGCAGGGACCGTCGCGCCCGCTCGGACTGGGAACCTGGACCTCCCGGCAAGCCGCCCAGGCACATCTACCGTCTGACAGCCCAGGGCTTGCAACAGTCCGCTGTCATTCGCGCCCATTCGACCCAGGTTCGTTCCGTCGTACTACGACGGCGGTTGGGACAGGCCTGATGACCATCGTCGGGGTCGTGGTCGTCGGTCTGCTCGTGTGCGCACTGCCGGGTGCAGTCGGGTTTGCGTCGATCGTGCCGCGCCCACTCACCGACGCGCCGGAACCACTGGTCCTGCTCTGCGCGGCGATGCTCGGCAGCGAACGGCCCGAGTGGGGGCGCGCGATGGTGGGCGAGCTGGCGCCTCTGACCGGACGGTCGGCGCGGCGCGGATTCGCGCTCGGCTGTGTGCGAGCCACCATGAGCGCACCCGCTGGCGCAGGTGTTCCTTGGCGAGCGATCGTCGCGGCCTATCTCTTCACGGCCACAGCGTGCGCGGGCCTGGTCGGATTCGCTCTGGTGCGCTACCCGGGCTTGGTGACCGGGCCTGGCACCTGGGTCGAGCTGGCGATCTTCCTGGCCGTCCTCGGCGTGTACGTCGCGAGCACCGGCGTGATCCTGCGAAAGATGGATGGCACCACATTCGCCGCCGTACGGCCGGCGCTGCTCGCCGGGGTCGGAGTGACGGCCGCCGTGGTTGCCGCAGCGATCGCGTTCGCGGCGCAGGCGCCTCAGATCGCGCTGCTCACGAGTTGGCTGGTAGTCCCACTCGGCGCCGTCGCAGTTGGCGCAGTTGGCGCGCGGCGCCGGAACCTGGCCCGGGTGGGCCGCCAAGCAGCGCTGCTGGCGGCATTCGGTGCGGGACTGTTGGTGTTTCTCGGCTGGGTGGCCGACACCGTGGCGACTGCAGACGACCATACGATCCCGGCCTCGTCCGCGACTTCCACAGCAGCGGTGCGCGGGATCTGGTTACCTACGCGGTCAGCGACAACCTGGGTTCGGCGATGATGCTGCTGCTGATCGTCCCCGTGTTAGCGGCACTGTTCGGTACAGGCAGTGCCACCGTCGCTGCGCTGGCGGGGTGCGCTGGCCGGGACGAGGTGCGCCCATGAGCGGCGGTCGGGCGCCGGACCTGGCGAGCCGCTAGCTCGACATCGTCGCGCGCGCAATGTCTTGCCCGGCGCAGAGAGTGGACTTCTGCAACGCAGGCCGAGCTGGACACCATCGAAGCGCCTTGGTCAGACTTCAGTTGGGATCGGCGGTCGGTGATCGCGCTGGTCGCCGGAGGGTGTCCGCGGCGAGGTGACGGGATGCCTGGCCGGGGCTAACCTGCTGTGGGATGACCCGCCAGGCCACGACGTAACCGTCTGCCATACCGGCGAGGAGCCAGACGTGCGCGCCTTGAGCGACGCTTGTCACGGTCGTTGGGCGGCGGGCGGTGCCGAACCGCGTGCGGTCCGTGATTCGGACGATGACGGCCGCCCCGGTGACCGGCTGTAGCCGGAAGGTGGTGCGGTCCGCGGTC
>JADGOV010000130.1 GCA_017882785.1 Frankiaceae bacterium | reverse complement strand
GTCCGGCGACTGGCGAAGCGGCCGGATTGGTCCCGTACGAAGGGAGAGGTCCCCGCTGGGCGGAAGACCGGTTGCGGCGCGCTGGTCAGTCGGGTTCTGCTCTGCGCCCCTTCTGCCGGTGGGCGGCGACAGCTAGCGTCCGCCGCACTGTCCGTGTCTCGCACGCACTCGCAGCACAGGGTGTCGTCGCGGGATGGATCAATCGCCAGAGAGGACCGACAATGCAAGTCGACGAACTGCTGAAACCCTTCCCGATCAAGGAGTTCCACCCCATGAACCGGGGGCTGCTCGGTCCCGGTGCCCACGAGATCATCGGTCCGGAGGCGATCAAGCTCGGTTTCCGGAAGTGTCTGGTCATGACGACCGGGCTGAGAGGCTCGGACACGGTTCACAAGATCGCCGAGTCTTTGAAGTACCACGGGCTGGAGGTGGTCGTCTTCGACCAGGTCGAGTCCAACCCGAAGGATTACAACGTTATGGACGCCGTCGCCCTCTACCAAGAGGAGAAGTGCGACAGCATGGTGTCCATCGGCGGCGGCTCCGCGCATGACGCCTGCAAGGGTGCCCGGATCTCCATCGCCCATGACGGTCGCAACGTCAACGAGTTCGAGGGCTTCAACAAGTCGGAGAACCCGCACAACCCGCCGCACATCGCGGTCTCCACCACAGCCGGGACCGGGTCGGAGACGTCCTGGGCTTACGTCATCACCGACACCACGACGGACCCGGACAACCCCCACAAGTACGTGGCCTTCGACGACGCCGCGCTCTGCTCGCTGGCGATCGACGACCCGGTGCTCTACTTCGACGTGCCGAAGGACTACACCGCCCAGTGTGGATTCGACGTGCTCGCGCACGCTTCCGAGCCCTACGTGTCCCGGCTCAACTTCTGGCCCTCGATGGGCAACGGGCTCTATGCCATCAAGCTGACGCTGCAGCACCTGCGCCAGGCGACCTGGAATCCCATGGACCTGGCCGGCCGGGAGGGGATGATGTATGCGCAGTACATCGCCACCCAGGCCTTCAACTCCGGTGGACTCGGCGTCATCCACTCCATTTCCCATGCCGTCTCCGCGTTTTATGACACCCACCACGGGTTGAACAACGCAATCGCCCTGCCCCGGGTGTGGGCCTACAACATGCCGGCGCTCTACGAGCGTTTCGCCGACATCGCCGAGGCGATGGGCGTGGACACCCACGGCATGTCCAAGCCGAAGGCGGCCGATGCGGCGCTGAAGGCGGCCGTCGGCCTGCTGCGCGACGTGCAGGTGGCCGAACGGTTCATCGACATCAAGGCGGACACCTACGTCAAGAACCGGCTGGGCCAGGGTCCGACCAAGTACTACGAGAACGCCAAGGTCATCAAGGGGGACCAGGCGGACGTCGATCGGATTAGCCGGCACGTCCTCGGGGACGCGTGCACGCCGGGAAACCCGAAGGAGGTCACCTTCGAGAACATCCGCCCGGTGGTGCAGCACTGCATGACCGGCTCGCTCGACGACTTCCTCTAGAGGCCGGCCCAACGAACGGCGACGGCGGGGTTGCCAATGGGCGCCCCGCCGTCGGACCGCATCGGAACACTCGCAGGACCGAGGAGCCCAGGTGATCGAGCAGGAACCACAGTTCGCTGATGTGGACCACGTGGCGGAGGGTTACCGCGCCCGTGGCTACATTCCGGACCGCCGGATCGCCACCAGCGTCTTCCTGCTGACCCGGCTGGACAAGCCGCTGCTCGTGGAGGGGCCGGCCGGGGTCGGCAAGACCGAACTCGCCAAGACGCTGGCCGAGGTGACCGGCCGGCCGCTGTTACGCCTGCAGTGCTACGAGGGCCAGGACGACACCAAGGCGCTCTACGAGTGGGACTACGGCAAGCAGCTGCTCTACACCCAGATTCTGCGGGACAAGACCAGCGAACTGCTCGCCGACGCCCCGGACCTGGAGAGCGCGGTCGCAAAGATCACCGAGTCGGAGAGCGTGTTCTTCTCCGAGCGCTTTCTCGCCCCGCGGCCGCTGCTTGAGGCGGTGCGCTCCCCGGAACCCGTGGTGCTGCTCATCGACGAGGTCGACCGGGCCGACGAGGCGTTGGAGGCTGTGCTGCTGGAGATGCTCGCGGAATTCCAGGTCTCGGTGCCCGAGATCGGCACGTTCCGGGCAGAGCGGCGACCGTATGTGGTGCTGACCTCGAACAACACCCGCGACCTGTCGGCCGCGCTGAAGCGCCGATGCCTGCACCTGACGCTGGAGTATCCCGATGCCGACCGTGAGTGGGAGATCGTCCGGTCGAAGAACATCGGGCTGGCCGCGGAGCTGACCCGGCAGCTGGTCAACCTCGTCCGCGGGCTGCGCGAGTTGGATCTGCGCAAGCCACCGAGCATCTCCGAGACGGTGGACTGGGCCCGCACGCTGACCGTTCTCGGGGCCGAAGACCTCCGCGCCGACGTCCTGGCCGACACCCTGTCGGTCGTGCTGAAGTACGAGCGGGACGTGGCCCGGGCGAGCGCGGTCCTCCCGGCGCTCATCGATCGGGTCATCGGCGGCCCCGGCCGACAGCCCGAGCCCGCTGACGCCACCCCGGGTGTGGGCCAGGCGGCCGATCACCCCCACCCGCACCCGCACGGGACAGCGGACGGCCGCGCCGCTCGGCTGGCCAAGGACCAGCCGGGTCGTTTCGACCGCGGGTACTACGGCACGCCGGACCTTTCCCGACGAGTGTGAGAACCGTGACGACGACGCGGCCGGAGCAGGTGCCCGACTCATGAGGCGATCGAGATAGAGAGCAGCCTGGTCCGCTTCGCCGGGCTGTTGCGCTCCGCCGGGGTCCGGGTGTCCACCGGCGAGGTGATCGACTCCTTGTCCGCCGCCGGCGCCGTCGCGCTCCGCGACCGCGAGACACTCAAGATCGCACTCGGCGTCACTCTAGTGAAGGACACCGCCGACTGGCCGTTGTACGCCGATCTGTTCGACCGCTTCTTCAGACTGGAGCAGGTGAGTTCCGCCGGGCCGGCCGCCGAGCATGGGCACGGTCACGACGACCTGCGGGATGAGTTGCTGGCCGACAGGGTGACCCTCTCGGCAGAGCCCGCGGCCGCCCCGCAGATCGGCCACAACCACGGCAAGCCGGCGGACATCCGGGACTACTTCGACGAACGCGACCTGGCCTCGTCCTACAACCTGCACCAGGACGCGCGAAAGATCGATATGGCCTCGATGACGGATCAGATCGTGCTGGCCGAGGACCAGCGCCGCAACGCCTCCAGCGACGGCCGACGGGTCCAGTTGACCACCGACAGGTTGCAGGACGCCTGGACGGTGGGCGACCTGTCCTCGGTCGCCGGTACCCGCGTCGACGTCGACCTCAGCATCGCCGGGCAGCCGTTGGTCGGCGACGACGAGGGTGCCGGCAATGCCGCGGCCGCCGCTGAGGCGGCGCTGCGGGCTCGGGTCGACGCCCTGGTGGCTGACCTGCCGGACATACTGCGGGCCCACCTGGCTCGGCTGCACGAGCAGAATCGAGAGCCGGAACACGGTGCCCGGCAGCCGGCCTACCTGGAACGGGTGTCCGAGCGGGACCGACTGCGGATGGAGGAGGGGATCAGGCGGCTGGCCCGACAGATGCACGGCGCGCTGACCCACCGCAAGACGGTGGCGCACGGTGGCCGCGTCTCGGTCGGGCGCACGATGCGTCGCAACCTTCGCCACGACGGCATCCCCTTCGTGCCCGTGACGGTGGCCCGTAAGCAGGATCGTCCTCGACTGGTCGTGTTGGCCGACGTCAGTCTCTCCGTACGCAATACGGCGCGGTTCACCCTGCACTTCGTCCACGGCCTGCAGCGGTTGTTCCCCAGAGTCCGTACCTTCGCCTTCGTCGATGACATGGTCGAGACCACGGAGCTGTTCCAGGACAGACCGCTGGAAGCCGCGTTGGCCACCGTCTTCGCCGGCGGGCTGCTCGACGTGGACGGCAACTCCAACTACGGACGTGCCTTCCAGCGGTTCGCTGACGAGCACCTCGCGGCTGTCTCCCACCGGACGTCGGTGGTGGTCCTCGGAGACGGACGTGGCAACGGCCACGACCCCGGCCTGGAGGCCTTCGAGTCGATCGCGCGGCGGGCACGGCGGGTGGTCTGGCTCACCCCGGAGCCGCGCTACTCCTGGGGGTTGGGACGCTGCGACCTGCCGTATTACGCACAGTGGTGCCAGGCGGTGCACGTGGTCCGGGACGTCCAGGGTCTGGACGCCGCCGCGGCCGTCGTCTCGGCTGCGTTGCGGCGTCCGGAGAGCCGGACGGCATGACCGTGGTCAACGGGGCAGGCGGCGCCGGGACCGGGCTCGTGGAGACGCCGAACTTCCGGGTCTTGGGCGCCTGCGTCGAGGCGCGTACCCCCCGCCGTCTGGACAACGATCTTGCCGATGCGATTGTCTCGGAATTGGCCCCGCTCGGCCTCGTCCCGGACCTCGATGCCTTCGAGAGGATCTTCACCCGGACGGTCGAGAACAGCGCGCCCACTCCTGGTCTGGCGTGGAACAGCTTCTACCGCAACACCTTGGCGCGGCTGCGGGGCGGGGACCGGAAGCAGGCCGATGGGTCCGTGGCGACGTTCGGTCGGATCTACGCCGACATCGCGCGGCTGGTTGAGGGCCGGACCGTGCTCGACGTCGGTTCCTGCTTCGGGTTCCTGCCGCTGCTCCTGGCCGAACGGCTGATGGGGGCGTTGGTCGTCGGTTGCGACCTCTCGGCGGCCGCTGTGGCGTTGGCCGACCGGGTGGCGCGCTCCCTGCGCAGTCGGGCGGCCTTTGTCGTGGCCGACGCCGGGCGGCTCCCGTTCCGGGACCGGGCGATGGACACTGTGACGCTGGTGCACCTGCTCGAGCACCTGTCGCCGGCGCAGGGCCGGCGCGTGCTGTGCGAGGCGCTGCGCGTGGCCGATCGTCGGGTGCTGGTCGCGGTGCCCGTGGAGGCGATGCCCAACCCGGCGTTCGGCCATGTTCGGACCTTCCGCGTCGCCGACCTGGCTGCGCTGGGTGCCGCGGTGGGTGCCGCTACCGTTTCGCGCCATCGAGCGTGGGAAAGCGACGGCGCGTGGCTGCAGCTCGATCGGCGTGCGGGCTGAAGCTCCCGGCCCCGGGGCCCATGCCTCCACCGGCTCGGTCTACGGCCGCGTGGATGAGATGTGCACTGAGGACCGGATCCCGACACCGCTCACACACTATGGCCGGACCAAGTTGGCCGGTGAGCGGATGGCGTTGGATTTTGGCGGCGTCTCCCTCCGATTCGCCACGGTGATCGGCGTCAGCCCCTGTATGCGCTTCGACTTGTTGGTCAATGATTTCGTCTACCAAGCCGTCCACGCCGGCTGGATAGCCCTCTACCAGCCCGGCGCGCGACGCTCGTTTGTCGACGTGGAGACGTGGACGACTCCTATTCTCTTGCGTTCCCCACATTGAACGCAGGAAGTCATCGACGCCATCGACCGGGGCTTTCCCATCCGCATCGTGTGCGGGGATGTCAAGGAAGATCCAGACCCCGGGACTACCAAGTGTCCTTCGACCGAATCGGCGCGTTGGGTTTCCGCGCCCACGTGACGCTGGACGACTCGATCCGATCGGGGGGGCGGCGGCGAAGATTGCCAGGACCGCTGCGAGCTGGCGCTTCAGCGCCCAGTGGTCGCGATCCTGCGGTCCGCCAAGTCCCGGTCAGCGGGCCTAGCCGCGGCCGAGCGCAGCCAACTCAGTGAGTTCGTCCTCCTCGAGCAGCCGGGAGCGGATGAGGAACCGGTAGCCCTCCGGGGCCTCGAGTGAGAACCCGCCGCCGCGGCCGGGCACCACGTCGATCGTGAGGTGGGTGTGCCGCCAGTATTCGAACTGCGGGCCCGACATCCACACCGCGATCGGCTCGGCGATGTCCTCCACGGTGAGGTCTTCGAGGTGAACATCAGTCTGGCCGACCCGGAACTCGCCGGCCAGGTAGCACATCGGGGAGCTGCCGTCGCAGCAGCCACCGGACTGGTGGAACATCAGCGGTCCGTGGTCACGGTAGAGGCGGCGGAGAAGATCCGCCGCCGCTACCGTCACATCGACTCGAGTCACCATCGGTTTCTTCCGCCGCCGGTCCTAGAAGAAACCCACCGCGTTCGGGCTGTAGCTGACCAGCAGGTTCTTGGTCTGGCTGTAGTGGTCGAGCATCATCTGGTGGTTCTCCCGGCCGAT
>JADGOV010000067.1 GCA_017882785.1 Frankiaceae bacterium | reverse complement strand
GCGGCCCTCGGCGGCACCCTCGACATCGGCCCGGCTCCCGATGACCACGGCACCATCTTGGACTGGCAGGCCCCGATCCCTGCCGAGGCACAAACCGTTGGCTGAACCAGAGACTGCCCTGTCGGCCTGACTACCCGGGTGGCCGCAGCCGCAGCCGTGCCCGCGAATTACCCGCCGACCGGGACCGTTCCTGGGCCCCCCAAGGCGGCGCATCGTGAGCATGGATAGCCACTCACGGCCAGCCTGCCCCGAGTTCGGGACCAAGGGTCGCACGTCCGCTCGCTGGCACGCCAGGAGGACGCCGCCTGACGCGTCGCCCTGGGCCCATTGTTCCGCAGGCAGCGGTCAGCGAGCTCTTGCGGGCATGCCCCTCCTCGTGGGAGCCATTCTGGGAGCCAACCACGGCGCGCCCGGGCAGACGCCCGTGAACGGCCGCGAGGCCCACATCACCTTCCACCAGCGTTGGAGCACCGCAGGGAACGCCCACGAACGGCGCTTGGCCACCTACGGATCAGAAAGGTTGAGGGTTCGAGTCCCTGTTGACCGGCACCTTGCGCGAGGACGACGGCTCTGTGGTGAGCCCCGGGTTGGAGGCGTGCGCCCGTGGGGTCGGATCGGTTCGTTCTTGATGACTGACCGCGGTCACCTTCCAACCCCTCCAAATCAGATGCCGCAGGCTTGCTTTCGTTCGCGGCCGTGAACGCACGGCGACGGACAGCCGGTTGGCCGGGCACCAGCTTCGGAACACCGCAGCGAGCGGCCACGACCTTTGGCCAACTGCGAATCGGAAGGTTGGCCAAGTACGTGGTCCTAGAGAGGGAAGGAGACTCCAACTGCCGCACGAACCGGAACCTTCGCGGTGACGTTGATGCACGGCTGGGACGTGGCCAGCCAGCCAGGGATTCGCCTGCTTGTAGGTCCCGAGCTCGATACCGTGCCCGCGGGCAGCGCAGCACAGGCACCTCTCGGCCGACTGGTCGAGCCAGCCAGGCTGGAGCCCGGCGCCGTTTCACCCCCAACGCACGCGGGTTGAGGGGCTGCGGCCGGCCCGGCGAGAAGCCGCTAACAAGGTTGGTACGCACACTGACGACGCGCCTGAATACGGAGCGTGACGACCATCTAGTCTGGTTGCAGGGTATTGGCGCGAACAGCCGGATTGATCACCGTGGCCGAGGCGGCTCGGCGGCTCGGCGTCGAGCCGAGCACCACTCGCCGTTGGATCGCAGCCGGAGTGCTGACCGTCTCCGGGCTCGGGCTCGTTGACGGCATCGAGGTCGACACATGTTGGCGGGTCCCTACCAGCCGGCACCCCCTGTACGACACCTGGTTCGGCATGTGTCGCCGCTGCCTGGACCCTCGAGATGCCAGATTCACCAGATACGGTGGCCGAGGAATCGGGGTTTGTGGGCAGTGGCTGCAGTTCGCCAGCTTCCGCGACGAGATCGAACGCCTCCTCGGACCACGGCCGGAGGGCATGCGCCTCGACCGCGACGACACCGACGGCGACTACGAGCCGGGCAAATGTCCTGTGGGGCACCAACTACGAGCAGAGGAGCAAGCGCTGACGGGGAGCGATCCCGTTTGCCAGCCGCCGATCGTCAGCGCGGCCGACTCCGACCAACCGCCGGCTGGGGCATCTGCTGCGGCGACGAAGGCGGCGTCATCTTCGACCGACCAGCCCTGGTGGTACCTCGCCAGGGGTATCGGCCTGATCGTCGCGGCACTCGCGGCGCTGATGACTCGCCGGCGCCGGACTCCCCAGACCGGATGACACGAGTCCGCCCTGCCCGTCCACGCAACGGCTGCACCCGCACGACCGGCCGTACCTCGATCGTCATCGACGGCTCGGATGGGGAGATCCTCGGAGCCGACGGCGATGTGCGGTATGCCCTGCGTCGCGGGCCGGGTGAGGTGCGCTACTTCGGCCCTGGCGAGGTCCCGCTCACGCACGCCCTGCGCAACACTGGCGAGCGAGATATCCGGATTGTCGTCGTCGAGCTGCTCACGTGACCCGCGTGGCGGCCCCCGTCGGTAGGCTGAGGTGGTCCTTCGGCCAGCCGTCTGCGAGGAGCCCCGATGAACGTTGCGGACGTCATGACGAGGGCCAGCGTCACCGACTCTTCCGCCGCCACGATCAAGGCGGCCGCCTCGTTGATGTGGGCTCAGCAGACGGGGTCTTTGGTCGTCGTGGACGGTGCGGAACTCATCGGCATCATCACCGAGCGCGACGTGATGAAGGCCGTGGCCCGGGGGCTCGATCCTGCCGAGGTGACCGTCAGCGAGGTAATGACCCCGGATGTGGTGACCGTCTCCCCCGATACGCCGCTCTACGAGGTGGCCCGGATGATGGCAGCGCGGTGGATTCGACACCTCCCGGTGACGGACGACAGCGGAGTCGTCGGCATGGTCAGCCAACGGGACCTGGTAGGGATCTTCGCAGCCCTCGATAACGACCCGGACGTCATCGAACTGGCCGCTGATGAGATGGTGCGCGACCAGCGGCTAGCCCGTATCGAGCAGGGTGACCTCGATTAGCGAGGTGTTCCCGGAGCAAGGCGAGGACGACTCCGACCTGGGTTGGGGCTCCGCGCCGGAGCCGGTGGAGTCTGACTCGGACCGCCTGAGCCAGGATCGCCCGCCGCACCACGAGCGCGGCTGGTAATGGCAGCCCGGACCACATGTACGGCGGTTTGCGGCCGGCAGGCCGGGGGGCTTCTCGCGTAG
Organism: Frankiaceae bacterium; assembly: GCA_017882785.1. Lineage (GTDB taxonomy): Bacteria > Actinomycetota > Actinomycetes > JADGOV01 > JADGOV01 > JADGOV01. Next base: position 15,072 of record JADGOV010000067.1, on the reverse strand, counting down.
GTTGGCGTCCGTGCTCGACGAGGCAGATGTGCGCGCAACCCTGGCGGCGGCGTTGGCCGGCGGTGGGGAATGGTCCGAGGTGTACGCGGAGCAACGCGATTCCACCTCGCTCTCCATTGCCGACAGGCGGGTCGAGGCCATCTCCACCGGGCGTGACCTCGGCGCCGGCGTACGGGTGGCGAAGGGCACGCAGTCGGCATATGCGTACACGAATGTGCTGACCCGGGACAGCCTGCTGGCTGCGGCTCGAGCGGTGGCCGCAGCGCTGCGTGGCAACGGCGGCGGCGGCGTTGCCGACCTCACCACGGCGCGGGCGGCGAGCGTGCATCCGGCTCGGGTCGATCCCGTAGCTGTCGAGACGGCGGCGAAGGTCGCTCTCGCCCGCCGCGCGGAGGACGGTGCCTGGGCCGCGGGCGGTGACGTGCGGCAGGTGATGGTCTCCTACGTGGACGCCACCCAGCGGGTGTTCCTGGCCAACTCCGCCGGCCACCTCTCGGACACGACGCGGGTGCGGACCCGGCTGGCCGCCCAGGTGGTCGCGGCCCGCGACGGGCTGGTGCAGACCGGCTTCGAGGGTCCGGGCGCCGCCAAGGGCTGGGAGCTCTATGACGAGGTCGACGCCGAGGATGTCGGCGCCACCGCGGCCCGCCGCGCGGTGCGGCTGCTCGATTCGCGGCCGGCGCCGGCCGGTGAGATGACTGTCGTGCTCAGTGCGGGCGGTGGCGGAGTGCTGTTCCACGAGGCCTGCGGTCACGGCCTGGAGGCGGACGGCATCGTCAAGGACACCACCGTCTATGCCCGTACTCGGGGGCAGCAGGTCGGCAGCGACCTGTTCTGCGGGGTCGACGATGCCTCGATGCCGGGGGAGTGGGGCTCCTACTCCTTTGACGATGAAGGTACGGCCAGCCAGCGCACCCTGTTGTTCGACGCCGGCGTCCAGGTGGGGCAGCTCACGGATCGCCTCTCTGCCGGGAAACTCGGCGTCGGGCTGAGCGGCAACGGTCGGCGCCAGTCCTACGCCCACGTCCCGCTACCGCGGATGACCAACTCCCTCGTGCTACCCGGAACCTCCCACCCGGCCGCCATCGTGGCGGACGTGGACCACGGCCTCTACGCGGACGGTCTCGGCGGGGGCGAGGTGAACCCGGCAACGGGGGACTTCGTGTTCGGGGTGACCGAGGCGTACCTCATCGAGCATGGCGAACTGACCGCCCGGGTACGTGGCGCCAACCTGATCGGCAACGGACAACAGGCCATCTCACTCGTCGATGCCGTCGGCACGGACTTCGCCATGAAGCAGGGCATGTGCGGCAAGGGCGGCCAATGGGTGCCCGTCGCTTTCGGGACGCCGACGCTGCGGATCGCTCGGCTGACCGTGGGGGGGACCGGATGAGAGACCAGGTCAAGGCGCTGCTCGACCTTGCCGAGCAGGCCATCGAAGGCGCTGGCACCCACGAGCAGGTCGAGGCCTACGCCACCCACGGCATCGGCACCTCGGTCAAGGTCTTCGACGGCGAGGTGGAGACGCTCACCGCGGCCGAGACCCGCGGTGTCGGCATCCGCGTCGTCCTCGACGGTCGGCTGGGCTTCGCCGCCACGTCCGACATCAGTCCGGCGGGGTTGGGTGCCGCCCTGGCCGCGGCTCGGGACAACGCCGCATACGCGAGCGTCGATCCGGGCAACGTGCTGCCCTCGCCGCGGGAGTGGCAGCCGCTGGCCGGGATCGTCGCGGAGGGGTTCGAGGAAGTGGACCCCGGCCGGAAGGTCGCGGTGGCCCTGCGCCTGGAGGGACTGGCCAAGGCAGCGGACCCGCGGGTCAGCGGGGTGTCCTCGGCAAGCTATGGAGACGGTGTCTCGCGGATGGCGGTGGCCTCCAGCACCGGTGTCCGGGCGGGCTACGGGCGCACCGACGCGTACGCGACGGTCGTGGCGCTGGCCCGATCGGGTGCGGAGACCCAGACCGGGTTCGGGCTGACCGAAGGACGCTCCATCGAGGACCTGGATCTCTCCTTCGCCGCGGCCGAGAGCGCCCAACGGGCGACCCGGCTGCTCGGGTCTCGCAAGGCAGCCACCACGACGGTGCCGATCGTGTTCGACCCCTTGGTCACAGCGCAGTTCCTCGGCGTCGTGGCCAGCGGATTCTCCGCCGAGTCGGCACAGAAGGGCCTGTCGCTGTTTGCCGACCGGCTGGGCGACGAGGTTGCCGCGCCGATGCTCTCGGTCGTCGACGACGGCCGACTGACCGACGGGCCGGCGACGGCACCGGTGGACGACGAGGGGATGCCGACCGGCCGTACGGTCATCATCGACGAGGGCCGTCTCGCCGGCTTCCTGCACAACACCGAAACCGCAGCCCGCGCTGGTGGCGGCGCCCGGACGACGGCCAACGCTGCCCGCTCAGGTCACCGGAGCCCGCCCGGGGTCTCCCCGACCAACCTCTACCTGGACGGACCGACGACACCCCTGGCGGACATCCTGCGGTCCGCGGACGGCGGGCTCTACGTGCAGGAGGCCAAGGGCATGCACTCCGGGGTGAATCCCGTCTCTGGTGAGTTCAGCGTGGGCGTGACCGGGCTGTGGATTCGCGGTGGTGAGCTCGCCGAACCGGTGCGTGAGGTGACCGTCTCCGCCACCATCGTGCGGATGCTGCTGTCCATCACGGCTCTCGGACCGGACCGCCGTTTCTTCCCGATGGGCGGCGCGATGGCCGGCGCGACCCTGCTGCTCGGCGCGATGACTGTCGCTGGGAGTTGAACCCGCGGCCGGGCCACCCCTGGTAGCCGCCCGCGACAAGGTAGTTCCGCCTGTTCGGGCGTGTCGCGTTTCGGCTCCTTCTGGCCGTGATTGTGCAGCCCCAGTCCGCGAGAAGCCGTGTCGGACCAGGTGGCGGGCTTCGAGCTCCTTGATCTACCGGGATGCAGACCGCTCGTGTCTCAGCACCCAACAGCAACCGCCGCTGCGCTCGCAGTGATCTGATCAGATGCGGCCTGATCCCGTCAGCCCGTCCCCAACCGATCCTGCTCCTGCGCCGTGATTCATACGATGACGCCACGGTCCTGATCCGGCCAAACGAGAGTACTCGTGCGGGAGCCCTTAAGCAGACCCACGGCTACACCGAGACATCAGCACCCTGCAGCTGGGCAGCTGCGTCCTCGCAGGTCAACCTCCGCTTTACACCTCCCGGGTTCACCCACGAGACGCGCCGACACATTCCGAGACGGAGCAGACTGGCTGGTGACTAGCCGCAAACCAGGGCCAACGGCCGATGCGTTGAACATGGTCATCGCGAGGAGGACTTCGGCTTCCGCCGACATGAGGCGGGGTGAGAACCGGGGGGCCCTTTGGGTGAGGTTGTGGCTCTGCCCTACATTGGCAACGTACAACACCCGATGTGAACTTCGTGCGGGGCCACCCCCTTCAGTCATCAATGCACCTGCAAGCCGTGGTAGCCGCGGTGTGGGTGTCAACCTGCGGGTCGCCCGTCTCATGCTAAGGAGTCCTTCCGTGTCCCAAGAGCTCAGACGTGTCAGCCTCGCCACGATCGCCGCCCTGGCGGTGGCTTCCTGTGCTCCGGCCCTTGCTGCACCTGCCGCACCCGCCGCGCTCTCAGGCACCGCCACCCCCGTGTCGCTGTGGGCCAGCGACGCCGTCCCCGCTGTGAAGGCCGAAGCCGACACGGGTGCCGTCGAACTGGGCGTTCGGTTCGAGACCAGCACTGCTGGATCCCTCCAAGGCGTGCGCTTCTACAAGGGCAGCACGAACACAGGTACGCACACCGGCAGCCTGTGGACGGCCACTGGCACCAAATTGGCCACGGCCACCTTCGCTGGGGAAACCACCAGCGGTTGGCAGACAGTGACCTTCAGCGCCGCCGTCCGACTCACCGCCAATACCACTTACGTCGCCAGCTACCACACCACCAGGGGCTACGCTGCCGACCAGAACTACTTCGCCACCAGCGGCCGCACCAGCAGCCCGCTCTACGCCTTCCGTAACGGCGAAGGCGGCGGTAACGGACTGTACCGCTACGGTGCCAGCAGCGCCTTCCCCAACCAGACGTGGAACGCCACCAACTATTGGGTCGATGTCACCTTCACGCCCGATACCACGCCGACGCCGACGCCGACGCCGACTGTCACACCCACGCCGACACCTACACCGACAGGTTCGGCTCCCGACTGCGTGCGCAAGGTGTGGTCGAACCTCGTGGCCTGCGGCTGGCCGGGACCGGGCAACACCGGCTACCCCGCAGGTACCAGCTTCACTCAGACGAAAAACAGCACCTACACGGTTACTGCTGACAACACTGTCATCGACGGCTGGCGGGTCACCGGCGGGATCGAAGTAGCCGCTAAGAATGTGACGATTCGCAACAGCTGGGTTACCAAGAGCGCGGGCGGGGCCAACGGGTCCGGCGTCGTCAACGTCCACCCAGGAAAGAGTGCCACCATCGAACACAACCTGCTCGACGGGCTGAACGCAACGCACTCCTGTATCTGGCACGAGGGGTCGAGCATGACCGCCAGGTACAACAACTGCCAGGGCGTCAACGACGGCGTGTTTTCATGGGCGACGACGACGGGCGTCGACGGTACGGGTGACAACTTTGACATCGAGGACAACTACCTCCACGCCTTTACGACGCAGGCCGCCAACGGCCACATCGACGGATATCAGACCGAGGGCGCCAAGAATGGTGTGCTCCGCCACAACACCTTCGACGTGACGCAGGACCAAGACTCGGACGTGGCCATCTGGAACAGCCGCAAGACCAGCGACAACATCCTGGTCGAACACAACCTCCTGGCCGGCGGTGGCTTCGCGGTTTACGCGGAGGACTACAATCCGTCAGAGGCGAGCCCTGCCGGAGGCTACTCCGTCAAGAACATCCGGTTCACGGACAACGTCTTCTCCACCGTCCACTACGGTTGCGTCGGTAACTGGGGCGTCTGGTTCACCCGCGGCGCCCCAACGGACCAGTGGAACCGGAACGGGAATGTCGTGCTCGAATCGGGCCAGAATATCGACAACGGAAACCCGACAAACAAGGGCGTCGTCTGCAGCTGATAACCGCACACTGGCGGGACGCACTCGGCGCAGAGCGTATAGGGCCTCCTGTTATTGGCCTTCAGCGCAGGAGGACTGAGGAGGCAGCGGGCCATACCGTTCGGCGTACACTCAGCTTCGTTCGGACGTGTCGATCGGTCCGAACGCGGATCCGCTGTTGCGATGACCAGTTGAACCACTGATCGGCTACCGGGACAGTGCCGCCTCCTGATGGCCGTTGACTGTAGAGCGGGTCGCCTTTCCCCCCGCGGTGGCCGATGGTCTCCTGCTGCACGCGGCGGCGCACCTGGTCGATGGCGTCCTGGGCGAGGCGGACGGCGTGAAAAAGTCGAGGACGACGGTCGCGTCGGGGAGGGTTGTGCGGAGGGCGCGTTCATATCCGCGGAACGGGTTCAGCGCGGCGACCCGCACCCGGCGGCACCAGTCCGCGCCGCGTTCGGCGAGCCAGTCGGTGACGGCCCGCCCGCTGCGGCCGGAGACGACGTCGAGGAGGCGGGCCGGGCCACCGCCGGCCGGTTTGAGGTCGACCAGGCCGGTGACGAACTGCGTGGGCCTGGCCGCGGTCGCCGCGAGAAACGCGGTCTCTCGTCCAGGCCGAGGACCGAAACGTTCGTAGTGGCCGTCCTGTCGACCCCGACACGGCGCACAGCCACTTGATGATTCGCGGTGATCGCCGCGTCCATGCCGACCTGCACACGCGTCGTCGGGGACGGTGCAGACCGTGGTGCCGCAGGCGGCACCGGGCTAGCGTCGAGAAGCACGAGGGCTCTTTTTCCGGTCGAGACGAGGAACTCCCCGGACGTGACCACCCTCCACAGCTGATCACGTGGGAGCTCATGACGGCGGGAGAGCCCTCGTGTGCCGCTCACCCGCTCCCGGGCCGTCTCCCGACACTCCCGACCACGAGCGACGGCGGCCACGGACGCCGCCCGTGCTTGTGGGTGATCCGGTGCTCCGGCAATTCCGACGGCGCCAGACGCCGCCCCGGTCGGCCACCAATTCCCGTCAACCGGGCCTGCTCGAGAGGCGGGCCCCGGCGACGATCTCATTCGCGAGCCCCGAGCTCACCCGAAAGCCGCCCCTTCCGGAGCCCCTCCCGAGGTCACCGTACGTGACCACCACCCGTCACCGGGAGGCCACAAAGTCATACAACCGCTATGGGAGGCTCCGTCGGGTTGGAAGATCGCTCGATGGGTTGACTCGGGCGCGCGCCTCGGGAGCCGCGGCTGGACCCGAGACGAGGCCTATTCGTGCGCCACCCGGTTAGCGGCGTCAGCCGGGCCGGAGCAGGAGCGAGAGTCGCGCATCCAACGCGGAACGGGCGAGCGCGAGCGCCGTTGGCTGGTCGACGGCTAGAACGATCAGGGCTCCCTCGCCGGCGACGGTCGCCGCGGTGGGTTCGGCTGCAGGTTCGGCGGCGACGAGCACACGGCTTGCCGGTGCGACGACGGCGGCGGTGGCCCTCGAGTTGATCGCGGTGGCAGATCCGGCCGCGGCCACCACGTCGACCAGGTCGCCGGCGCGGAGCAGACGGGTCGCCGCAGCATCGGCTACCCGCACCGGCGCGGCGACGAGGCCGGCGGGCAGCATCCCGAACAGGGACGGGCCCACCAGTCGGACATCGGTCAGCGCTTCACCCGAGCGGACCGGGGACGTCAGCACCCGACCGACCGCCGTTGCGGGCACGCTCAGCGCATGGGCCGGTCTCGAGGCGGCGGACACTCGGCGGCCGGTGATGTCCCGGCTGGTGACCGCGGCGCCTCCGGGCAGGTCCCGCGACGCCACCACGACGGGAACGGTGGGCGGCGGAGCGGGTGCGGCAGCCTGGATGGTCAGAGCGACGGCCGCGGCCGCGAGCCCGGCTGCGAGCAGCCGCCGATGCCAACGGACCGCTCGCTGCAGATCATGGAGCAGGCTCGACAATGCGCCAGTCACCGCGAAACCCCGTTACGGCTGGGCGACCCTAAGGTCGTGCACCGCGAGACTCTGCGGCCGTGGCTGGCCGGAGGGATCGGTGACGCTGAGGTCATGCCTGGACCGTAGCCAGCTGGGATCGTGGCACCTGAGTGCGCGGACCTGGTTGTGGACGACGGGGCCTTGACCACGCCGCGGGCTGTGGACGCGGGCCGTCTGTACGCGCCGCCGGACCGGCCGCCGAATCAGGCCACTTTGTTGACGGACTCCTTGGGGGTTGCCTTCGCGGTGTCCGAGCCCGAGGCTGGAGTGGAGGTGGCAGGAGTTGGGGACGCTCCGCCGTCGGACGCCTTGCCGTCGGACGCCCCGCCCTTGGCGGCTGCGGGCTCCGACTCGCCCGCGTTGTCGCCCTTTCCGTCCGACGCGGCTGAGGCCGCCGACCGCCGGCCGGTGGAGCGGCTGTCCGTCTTGTAGAAACCGGAGCCCTTGAAGACGACGCCGACCGGGGAGAACACCTTGCGGAGGCGGCCGCTGCAACTCGGACAGACGGTCAGCGGGTCATCGGAGAACCGCTGCACGACCTCCAGGGAGTTGTCGCACTCGATGCACCGGTACTCATATGTCGGCACCCCGGCTCCTCCTTTGGCACTCGCTGAGCCTGACTGCTAAGGCAGCTTATCCCGGCCCGGGCTGCCCGCTCGGCAGGTGTCGGTCGAAGCAGCGGAGAATGCGCGGTTGCCGTGGGGCGCGTACGTTCGCTGCGCCGATCATGCGAGAACGCACGTTGGCGGCGCCGATCATGCGAGGACGTACGTTCCAGCTCGCCGCGCAACGCGCGTTTGAGCATGATCGGCGCGGAGGGGCGGGACTCGGCGCGGAGGGGCGGGACTCGACGCGGGAGTTGGCTGATCGGCGCGGAGGGGCGGGACTCGGCGCGGAGGGGCGGGACCCGACGCGGAGGGGGAGGATCGGCGCGCAGGGGGGCGGCGCCGGAGCCACCGCCGGGCCTGACGTCCCGACCGCGACTCAGGCCGCCCGATCGCGCCGTGCGGACGGCTGCTCGATCCGGTCGCTGATCAACCGGGCGCCGCCGATGACCCGCCCCAGTAGCAGAGCCAGCGGCACGCTGCCGAGCATCCAACCGACCAGGCTGGCGGCGATCTCCATGGGTGTCCTTCCGATACTGTCCACGCTCACCGTGCCCCGACGGCATGTGTGTGGGGTGGCGTCGATGTTCGGGTTGTGCAAAGCCTGGCCGTACTGGCCGTACCAGGTCCAATAACCAGCGGCAAACTGGCCGCTCGTCGCAGTCAGCGCCGGTGGCGGGCCTCCTCGGGCGGTACGAGGAACGCTTCGATGCCTCTAGAGGGCTGTGCTGTCGACCAGCGTCGTGGTGTGGTCGCCACCGGTGACGGTCACCAATGGGGCACCGGGGAGGGCTTGGGTAGCCGCCTCGGAGTGCTGATACGGCACATTGTCGTCCTTATCGCCATGGATGACCAGCGTGGGCAGGCGGAGCCCGGTCAGGAACCACTGGCGGCGGCTGAGGCGGGTCAGCTGGCCGGCCTGGTGGACGATCGGGGGCCATGTCCGGGAGGTCGAGCGGAGCTACGGGGAGGCGCCCCAAAGGGCAGCTGGCCAATGCGGTACGCCCCTCCGGCACTTCGCCTGGCACGTACTGGACCATGCCTGGGGGAGATCGAGGACCGCAGCCACTGACCCGCCAGACCGGCGTCGCGGGCAGCACCCGGGTCGCCCCCCGGTCTAGCTGCTGGTGGCCAGGTGGGACACGCCGACCCCACCCGGCGTCGAGCCGCCGAAGCGTGCCCGCTCGAGATCGAGGTCGAGTGGGCGGATGCTCCGCCGGGCGGCCAGAACCTCCTCGTCGATGCGGTCCGCTGGCACCAGCCACGACACCTCGAACTCCAGTCCGTCCGGATCTCGGGCGTACAAGGCTTTGGTCGTGCCGTGGTCGGAGGCTCCGGTCAGTGCACCGGCAGACTCCAACGAACCGGCGATGCGCGCCATCTCGTCGAGCGTGTCCACCTCCCAGGCCAAGTGGTACAGGCCGACGGTGGACCTGCCGGCGCCAGACGCGCCAGCGGCCGAGCCCACCTCGAATAGTCCGAGATCGTGGTCATTGCTCGACCCGGGCGCGCGCAGGAACGCGGCGCCGGTCAGACCAGCCAGGTCCTCGATAGGGGCGAACTGCAGCATGTCCCGGTAGAAGGCCACGCTCGCCTCGAGATCCCGAACGAACAGCACAGCGTGGTTGAGCCGAGTGACGCCCATGCCCCTCTCCTCCCGTCAAGTGCCCACGAGAACGAATCACGGGCGGCTTTTCATCCACGGGTCACCCAGGGTCATCGAAGGCCCGTCGCCAGCACGATCCGGCCGCTGGCGGTGAGCGCACCGTCCAGCGGGACGTCGTGCGGCTCGGTGGGTACGGCCTCGAGGACCTCCTCGTCGAAGACCGCGCCCCACGTGATCGGCCGGCCACGGCCCGGCGGGGGGAGCCCGGCCAGCATCCGGTCGTAGTAGCCGCCGCCGCGCCCCAGCCGGTTCCCGCCCCGGTCGATCCCCAGAGCCGGCACGAGCATGAGGTCCGCCGCTGCCGCTGCTGACGCATCGAGCCGCGGCCCGCTCGGCTCCAGCAGACCCATCGCCGCGGGCACCAGGCTCTGCGGGCCGTCGTAGTGGGCCCAGCGCAGAGCGCCGCCGGGGGCTACGACCGGCAACAGGACCTCAACCCCCGCGGAGCGCAACGCGTCCAGCATCGGGCCGGTGGCCGGCTCGGTGCCGACGCCGACGTACCCGCAGACCCGAGACGCGGTGCGCAGCCGCGGATCCCCCACGGCGGCAGTAGCCAACGCGAGCCCGAGCTCGGTGCGGGCCTGCGCCGGACGGGCGGCGCGGCGTGCGAGCAACCGGTCGCGCAGTGCCCGCTTCGCCGCCGTCGGTGCACCATCCGGCTGATCCACGTCTCACCCTCCCCGGAGCGCTCCCGGCCCGCGCCGGGCCGATCGATCGCTAGGGTCGCAGCATGGTGACCGAGGCGCGAGTGACCGGGCGCGGTACGCCACGCTGATGACGTGAGCGAACTCAAGACCGTCGATGCACACCTCGAGGACATCCTCACCGCGGTCGGGCCCCTGGCCGAGATCGACGTGCACCTGTTGGAGGCGCACGGTTGTGTCCTGGCAGAGGACATCCGGGCGCCTGGGCCGTTGCCGGGCTTCGAAAACTCCGCGATGGACGGATACGCGGTCATCCGAGCTGACCTCGAGACGGCCAGCGCCGACCAACCCGTCCGGTTGCCGGTCGTCGGGGATATCGCGGCCGGTGCCAGCTCTCCGCCGGCAGTCAGCCCCGGCCTCTGCGTGCGCATCATGACCGGTGCACCGGTGCCGCACGGCGCGGACGCGGTCGTGCCGGTGGAACACACCGACGGCGGCATCGCCACGGTGGCCATCACCCGTACCCCCGAGCCGGGGGCCCACATCCGCCGGGTCGGCGAGGACGTGGCGGCCGGCGATGTCGTGTTGACCGCCGGTCGGCACCTCGGCGCGGCCCAGCTCGGGCTCGTCGCCGCTGTGGGCCGCTCGCGGGTGGTGGCCCGGCCGCGGCCCCGCGTCGTCGTGGTGTCCACCGGCAGCGAGCTGGTGGAACCCGGCACTCTGACCCGGCCCGGGCAGATCTGGGACTCCAACTCTGTGTTGCTCACCCTCGCCGCCCGGGAGGCCGGTGCGCTCGCCTTCCGGGTCGGCATCGTGCCGGACGACCCGCGCCAGTTGCTCGACATACTGGAGGATCAGCTGATCCGGGCCGACGTGGTCGTCACCAGCGGGGGAGTCAGTGTCGGGGCCTACGACGTGGTGAAGGAGGTGCTCAGTCGCCTGGGGACTGTCCGATTCGACCGGGTCGGCATGCAGCCGGGCATGCCGCAGGGCTTCGGCACCATCGGACCGGACGCGACGCCGATCTTTGCGTTGCCGGGAAATCCGGTGAGCGCCTTTGTCTCCTTCGAGGTGTTCGTCCGTCCCGCACTGCGCGCCATGCTCGGCGTTTCACCGCTGCACCGACCGCTGGTGCGCGCGGTGACTCGTGATCCGCTGCACTCCCCGCTCGGCAAGCGGCAGTACGCGCGGGCCTGGCTGGAGAACCGCGACGGTGTCACCGAGGTGCGCCTGGTCGGTGGCAGTGGATCCCACCTCATCGGCAGTCTCGCCACGGCCAACGCCCTGATCGTCACGCCGGCGGAGACCACCAGCGTTCCGGCCGGATCCGAGGTCGACGTGCTCGTGCTGGAGCGGAGGTCGGCATGATTCCCGGCGAGCACCGGCTGACCCATGTGGACGACACGGGCGCGGCCCGGATGGTGGACGTGAGCGCCAAGGACGTGTCCGTCCGGACGGCCAGCGCCCGGGGCCGGGTCACCATGGCTGCCGACGCGCTCGACCTGCTCCGCGCCGGTGCGCTGCCCAAGGGCGACGCGTTGGCGGTGGCCCGGGTCGCGGGCATCATGGCGGCCAAGCGGACCCCGGACCTGGTGCCGCTCTGTCACCCGATCGCGCTGCACGGCGTCTTCGTCGACCTCAAAGTCGGTGCCGACGCGGTGCACATCACCGCGAACGTGCGGACCGCGGACCGTACCGGCGTCGAGATGGAGGCGCTGACCTGTGTCGCCGTGGCTGGCTTGACGCTGATCGACATGGTCAAAGCGGTCGACCCCGCGGCGGCGATCCGCGACGTGCGGGTGGTGGAGAAGGCCGGCGGCCGGAGTGGGAGATGGAGCCGTGACAGCTCGCAGTGAGGGGCTGCCGGCCGACGCCCGGGCAGCCGTGATCACCTGCTCGGACCGTTCCCACGCCGACCTCCGACACGACGAGTCGGGACCCCTGCTCGCCACCCTGCTCGCCGAACTCGGCTTCGACGTCGGTCCGGTCATGGTGGTGGCGGACGACGAGCGCGCCATCGCCAACGCCCTGCAGTCAGCCGTCGACGGTGGGGTCGACCTGGTGGCGACCACCGGGGGCACCGGCTTCGCCCCCCGGGACGTCACCCCGGAGGCCACCCGGCAGGTGATCGAGCGGGAGGCGCCCGGGCTGGGCGAGGCCCTGCGGCTCCACAACCGGGACCGGGTGCCGACGACGATCCTGTCCCGGGCCGTGGCCGGCGTGGCCGCGAGCACGCTCATCGTCAACCTGCCCGGATCGACCGGGGCGGTGCGGGACGGTATCGCGGTGCTGCGCCCCGTCGTCGGGCACGCCGTGGCGCAGCTGCGCGGAGCCGACCACTGAGGGGGCTCGGTGTCCCCGGCTGGCCGGCTGAGCTGGCCAACGGGCGGGTCGGTGTGCGGCCGATCCGGGTCAGCGACGGGTCAGTCTGGGTGGAGCTGCGCCAACGCAACGCCGACTGGCTCGGGCCGTGGGAGGCCACCCCGCCGGGCGGCGGTCCGCCGATCGTGCCCAGTCGGCTTGTCTTCACCGCCATGCGCCGCTCACTGGCGCGACAGGCCCGGACGGGTCAGGCGCTGCCGTTCGCGGTTACCTACGACGGGCGCTTCGCCGGCCAACTCACGATCGCCAGCATCGTCCGCGGCTCACTGAACTCCGGCTTCGCCGGTTACTGGCTCGACTCGGCCGTCGCCGGCCGTGGAGTCATGCCGACCGCTCTCGCCTTGGTCGTGGACCATTGCTTCGCGGTCGTCGGCCTGCACCGGGTCGAGGTCAACATCCGCCCGGAGAACACCGCCAGCCGACGCGTCGTGGAGAAGCTGGGGTTTCGCCATGAAGGGGTCCGGCTGTGCTACCTGCACATCGACGGCGGCTACCGGGACCACATTGGCTACGCGTTGACAGCGGAGGATGTGCCGGGTGGGCTGCTTCGACGGTGGCGAGGCGGGCAATCGGGCTGACGGCGCGACACACCGACGCTCCTGACCGATGGAGATCCTTTTGCGGACTACCGTGATCAGGGTCGTCTGGAGCACCAGCCACCTCGGGAGGTTCCGCTGAGCGGGCTCTTTGTCGCCGTACTCATCGCGGTGTGGGCCGTGGTGCTGGTGCCCATGTGGGCGCGCCGGTACTCCCCGTCCGACACCGAACTCTCCCCCCAGGCTCGGGTTATCACTCGACGCTCGTCGGTGAACCACAACGGCGCGGAGCATGCCCGGCGCGAGCCTAGGGAGCCAGGTGTCCTCGGGCTCCGTAGGCCGGCGTCGTCGGCCACGATGCGCCGTCGGCGGTTGGTGCTCGCGGGCTTGATCGCCGCCGTCCTCGTAATGTCCGTCGGTACACTCGCCGGCCTGCTCCCGCCGCTCGTCCTTCTGCTGCCCGTCGTGCCGTTGGCCGGTTACGTGGGCTGGCTGCGCCGGACGGCGCGCCAGATCGGCACCCGACGCCGGCAGGCGGCACGTGAGCTTGCCTCGACCCGGGCGATGCGCTTCCGGGACTTCGGCCAGCCGCAACCTGCGCGGTCAGCGGAGACGATGGCTGCCGAGACGGTCGCCGAGACGGCGGCGGTCGAGGCGATGGCGACCGAGACGATATCCACCGAGACGATGGCGGTCGAGACGGCCGGCTCGAGCCGGGCAGCCGACCCGGCGAACCTCCCCTCGGTGGCGACCCCGAGCAGCGAGCCGTGGCTGCCGGTGTCCATCCCGCTGCCGAGCTATGTCACCGCGTCCCCCGCGCCTACCGTCGTGAACGGCGATTGGCACGAAGAGGACCTCATGGAGGGCGAGCTACCAGGCGAAGCCTCCGCGTACGCACTGGACGCTGACCTGATGCGCCGGCGCGCTGTCGGCGACTGAGCCGTGACGTGCGCGGCGGCGGTCAGCGACGCGTGGTAGTTTCGGGTACCCCGAGTTCGGGGGTGTAGCTCAGCTTGGTAGAGCGCTTCCCTCGCACGGAAGAGGCCAGGGGTTCGAGTCCCCTCACCTCCACCCACATAACCGCAGGTCAGAGGCTTGCAGTCGTCGGGAAACGTCAGGAGCCACCGCTCTCGTACACGGTTCGTACACGAGAGCCCTGAGCGACATGGTCCAGCCGGTCCAGACCGGGTGCTTCGTGGTCCGGGAAGAGGTGCCCGTAGAGATCCATCGTGGTCGTGATGGAGGTGTGCCCGAGCCGGGCGGAGATGGCCTTGGGATGCCAGCCGACCGCGATCAAGTGGGCAGCGTGCGAGTGCCGGAGATCGTGCGGCGTAGGCGCCGGATCCAAGCCTGCCCGGGCCACCGCTGGGCGCCAGACCCGGGCGCGCCAGTGATTGTCGTCCAGTCCTCGGCCCTGCATCCCGGTGAAGACCATGTCCCCTGGGTCGGTGGCGTCCGACCTGAAGAGCCGCAAGTGCTCCGCGAGGGCTTCTGTGGTGCTCTGAGCGAGGCCGATGGTCCGTCTGGAGGCACGGTTCTTCACCGACTGAAAGCGGCCATCTGTGTAGCTCTCAGCCACGGTCAGGCGCTTGCGCATGAGGTCCAGCCGCTGACGAGTAAGTCCAGCAGCCTCCGACCATCTCAACCCCGTACCGGCAAGTAGAATCACCAGAGCCTGGTGTCTCTCGGGAGTGGCGTCGACCAGACGGGCCACCTCGGAGTGGCTCAGGAAGACGGCCTCGGCAGCATCGTTGTCCGGGAACCGCAGTCGGTGCGGCTTGGGTGACTTCACCAGTAGCCCGGACACCACGGCAGCGTTGATCACAGCGGTCAGGGTGTTCACCACACTGCGGATACTGGCCGGTGATAACCCTTTGTCGGAGAGAGTGGCCACGAATTGCAGATAATCTCGCTCCGTAATTCGCGCTAGTGGTAGGCCACCTAATGCCGGCAATATGTGGTTGGTAAGCAAGGATGAGTTCTTAGCCTTAGTCGCCGGCCTTACCTGATTAAAGCCAATCCACTCTGTAGCCCAGTTCCGCAGAGTCCTGGCACCCAGCCTTGGATCTACGTACGTTCCGGCAGCCTGATCATGCTCGACCTTGGCCTTGAACTGCTTCGCCCGAGCCATGGTCGGGAAGGACTCGGCTCGCCCCCTACCTGTTGGGTCTGCATAGCGAACCTGCCACGGGTTGTTCTGACGTCGGCCAGCGGAC
>JADGOV010000066.1 GCA_017882785.1 Frankiaceae bacterium | reverse complement strand
CGTGCTCGCCGGCGATGAGTGCATCAGCGCCGGGCTGGAAATGACCACGCTGTCCGCCGACACCCAACTGGCGCTGATCGCCAACGCGCCGACCAGCACCGAGGTGGCCAACCCAGTCGATCTGACCGCCGCCGCGGGATCGGCGGAGTACCAGGGCGTCATTGGTGTGCTGCTGGCCGACGGCGACGTCGATGCGGTGCTGATCGTGCACACCACGCTGGAAGCCGGTGGCCACGACGACGTGGCAGCCGCGGTCAACGCCGTGGCGGTCGGGTCGGTGAAGCCGGTCCTGGCCAGCTATGTGGGTGCGGGTGCGGCGGCGCGGCAGGCGCCGCCGCGTGGGGTGGTGCCGGCGTTCGACTATCCGGAAGCCGCGGCTGGCGCCCTGGCCAACGCCGCGGACTACGCCGAGTGGCGCCGCCGACCGGAAGGCCAGCTTCCGTCGCTGCCCGACGTGCAGCCATTAGCCGCCCGCCGACGCCTCCGCGAGGTGATGGCCACGGGGCCAGAGGGCTGCTGGGTGCCGTCGGATGTGGTCGCGGAGGTGTTGGCCGACTACGGCGTGCCGCTGCTGCCCGGTCACGTGGTGCGCAGCCCGGCCCAGGCCGCGGAGTTCGCCGACGGACTGGGTGCGCCGGTGGCCATGCGTGCGCTCAACCCCGACCTCGGGGTCGAGCGGGAAGACGGCGCCTTGCGGCTCTGGCTGCCCGACGGCGCCGCCGCCTGGGAGGCCTACGCGGAGATGGCGGCCAGGCTGGGTGCGGTGATGGGCGGCGCCGCGCTGGTCCGTCCGATGGTTACCCACGGCACCGAGATGGTCATCGGCATCACGCAGGATCGGTTGTTCGGCCCGGTCATCATGTTCGGTTTCGGCGGCAGCACCGGGGACCTCATGGACGACCGCGCCTACCGGCTGCTGCCGCTGACCGACCTCGACGCCGAGCGCCTGATCACGTCGCTGCGCTGCTCGCCGTTGCTGTTCGGGCACCGCGACCGGCCGCTCGCGGACGTGGCCGCGCTGGCCGACGTGCTGTTGCGGGTGGCCGCGCTCGCCGAGGACGTGCCGCAGATCGCCGAGCTGCAGCTCAACCCGGTGGTGGTCTCCCCCGACGGGGCTGTGGTCTGCGTTGCCCGGATGCGGATCGCGCCGCCCGAGCCGCAGCCCTCGGTGTGGCTGCCCCGGCTGAAAGAATCCGTCAAGGTGAAAGGCCCCTTCCGACGCTGAGCGCCGAGCAGGGCGGTGGTTCGGTGCCCGTTGAGTCACATCTCCGGATCAGGCGCGCCCATCACGAGACGCACCTCGACGGGCTGCCGGATCGGCGCACCACCCGGACCGGGCGCTGCCGACGCTCGTGCGGCGATCTCCAAGGCTCTCTCCTCACCGTCGAGGTCCACCATCCAGTAGCCGGCCAGGAACTCCTTGGCCTCCGGAAACGGGCCGTCGCTGACAACGGGAGCGTTCACACCGTCGCTGGTCACGATCTTCACCGCCTCCGGGCCGGCGAGGGCCTCCACGCCAACCAGTTCGCCACCCTCGGCGAGCTCCCGATTCAACCGCTGGTAGAAACCGAGGTGCGCTTGAACGTCCTGCGGTGCCCACTCGCTCATCGGGGGGATCCCCTCGATGACGCCGTACCTCAAGAGCAGCATGTACTTCATCTCGTCCTCCGCATCGTGCGCCGGGCTCGGCGTCCATACCCTGAGGTCGGAGCACGCCGTGGGTCCTCGACATCCCGGCATCGACCCGCACGGGACCCCGCGATGCTGGGGTGAAAAAGAACGGTGACGTGACCGGTCAAGGCGCGGTGCACTGGCCTGGAGCGGAACGCCAGGCTGTGGGGTGGTCCCGGTGATGACCGGTCAGGCCGCGTGGGGTGGGATACAGGACACGCCGTCGGGCTTTTCGGTCACCGTCCAGCCGAGGGCTTTGAGGTCGTTGAGGTTTTTGCGGGCACGGCGTTCGGGGCTGTTGCGCTTGAGGTAGTAGTCACCGCCGAGTTCGGCGTAGGGCACGCCGGCCGCGAGGATGTGGAAGGCGGCGACGAGGATGGAGTGTCCGACGGCCTTGCGAGCGCGGGCCTTGCCGCGACGCGCGACGAGCCGGGCGTACTGCGCGGCCAGGTAGGTGTCTTTGGTGCGGGCGGCGGCCATCGCCGCCACGGCGAGATGCTTTTGCAGGTGGGTGTCGCCGTGCCGGGCCCGGCCGGATCGGGACTTGCCGGCGGACTCGTGCTGGCCTGGGCACATGCCGGCCCAGGATGCGAGCCGGGCGGCGGCCCCGAACCGGGTCATGTCGACGCCGATTTCGGCGATGATCGCCTCGGCGAGCCGCTTGTCAACGCCGGGGATGGTTGTGAGCAGTTCACGTTCGGCCACGAAAGGGCGGATCACCTCATCGACGCGGGCCGAGACCCGGCCGATCGCCTCATCCAGGTAGTCCAGGTGCGCCAGGATCTCCCCGACGACCAGCGCGTGGGTCGGGCCGAAGCGGCCTGTCAGCGCCCGGGTCAACGCCGGGATTTCGAGCCGCAGCCGCCCCCGAGCCAGCTCGGCGAGGACCTCGGCGTCGCGGGTCCCGGCGACCAGCGCGTCGAGCATGTCCCGGCCGGACTTGCCCAGGATGTTGCTGGCGACGCTGGAGAGCTTCAGCCCGGCGTCCTGCAAGCTCTTGTCCAGCCGCTGCGCCTCCCGGGTCCGTTCCTCGATCTGGGTCTTGCGGTAACGGGTCAGCTCGCGCAGCTCCCGGATCGGCGGCGGCGGCACAAAGCTGGGCCGGACCAGCCCGTGTTCGACCAGCTGCGCGATCCACCCGGCGTCCGCCACGTCGCTCTTGCGGCCCGGGACGTTACGCATGTGCTGAGCGTTGAGCAGCCAGCATTCCATCGCGTCCTCCAGGGTGTAGAACACCGGACGCCAGAACACCCCGGTCGACTCCATCCCGACCAGCGTCACGCCGTGCGCCACCAGCCAGTCCCGCAAGGTCAGCAACTCGACGGTCATCGTGCCGAACGTGCGGGTCTCGCTGACCCGATCGCCGTCCGGCCCGGGCGTGCGCACGCATGCGACCACCGTGTCCTTGTGGACATCCAGCCCGGCGCACCGGGCCACCACCACATCCATCGCCGCCACCTCCTGGTCGTCGGGGGATACCACCGGCCGGAGGAGCCTCTCAGCGTGACGTCTGGGGTCCGTGCTCGGAGCAACAATCCTGGGTGCTCAAGACTCCTGCGTCATACTCAGAGACGGGCTCACAGCACCAAGCGCGCCCGACGTCACCGGCCGGCAAGCCCAGTCTTCCCGGCCCCAGGGTGGCCTGCAAGGCCCGGCTTACTCAGAGGTAGAGGCCCGTCCCGCCGTCATCGAGCCGCTCCGAGGCGACCGCGTGAATCTCCCTTTCGCGCAGTAGCACGTACGCCACGCCGTGCAACTCGACCACTGAACGCTCCTCGGGGTCGAAGAGCACACGGTCACCCACCTGGACGCTGCGAACACCTGCCCCCTGCGCGACGACCTCCGCCCAGGCGAGCCGCTTGCCCCGTTGGGCCGTTGCCGGGATGACGATGCCGGCGGCGGAGCGCCGCTCGCCCTCCTCGTCCGCGGCGACGAGCACCCGGTCGTGCAACATCCGGATCGGCAACTTCTCCCCACGGAAGTCAGCCACCTCTCGACCGTACCTGGTGCTCCTGCGACGCGGGGCGCCCAGCAGGCAAGCCGGGGCACCGGGCCCGAGGTCGACTGGGGGACACTACCGGGGTGGACAAACAGGAGGCCAAGAACGTTCTTGCCGACGTGCTCGACGACGTGCACCGGCTCCCCTACGACGAGCTCGTCACCCGCTTTCTCACCACGAACGAGAAGCGCGTCGTCCGAGCGTCCAGCGGAACTGACTATGACCTGGAGATCGGAGCCGCCTGGGTCGACCGGGAGAACGGGCCGCTGCGCGTCCTCGTCACCGTCGATGCCGACTTCTGCCGTAGCTGGAAGCCCATGACGGATGAGTTCATCGTCACCCGAGACGGCTCGAATGGGGCCGAAGGGACCGTGTCCCGCCTGCGCCATGCAGCAAGTGCTGCCTGGTCACGACGTCGAGCCGGCGCGACCCGATCGTGATCCCCGTCTTCCGGCTCGATGGGTGATGTAATGAAGTAATGGCAGCTGGAGGTCGCTTGTGGCTCTCATCGAACAGCCTGGCGCCACGGGCGGCGCGCACGACGGGGAGGCGGCACTCGACGCCTACTCCCGGGTCGTCACGACGGTCGCCGCGAGGATGACGCCGCACGTCGCGGCGGTGCAGGTCAGCGCGAGGGACCTGACGGGTCACCTGCACCAGGGTGCGGGATCCGCCGTGGTGTTCACCCGGGACGGCTTTCTGCTGACCAACGCCCACGTGGTCGGGGGGGCACGGGCCGGCACAGCGGAGTTCACCGACGGCTCAGCGACGGCGGTCGACGTGGTCGGTGTCGACCCGCTGTCCGACCTTGCGGTGCTTCGGGCACGGGGGGACGGCCCGCCACCGGCTCCGATGGGAGAGGCCGATCGTCTGCGCGTCGGCCAGCTGGTGGTCGCTGTCGGCAACCCGCTGGGCCTCACCGGGTCGGTGACCGCCGGCGTCGTCAGTGGACTCGGGCGATCACTACCGAGCGCAAGCGGGCGAGCCGGTCGGGTCATCGAGGACGTGATCCAGACCGACGCCGCCCTCAACCCCGGCAACTCCGGCGGTGCCCTCACCGACGCTGGTGGCGAGGTCGTCGGCATCAACACCGCCGTCGCCGGGGTAGGGCTCGGACTGGCGGTTCCGATCAACGCCACGACGCGGCGCATCATCGACGAGTTGATGACTGCCGGCTCGGTCCGTCGCGCCTACCTCGGCCTGGTCACGACACCCGCACCGCTACCCGGCCCACTCGTCGAACGCACCGGCCAACGGTCGGGTCTGCGGGTCGTCCAGGTCGTCGCCCGCTCACCGGCCGATACGGCTGGCCTTCGGGCCGGCGACCTGGTCCTCTGCGCCGGGCAGGTACAGCTGAGCCGAGCGCAGGGCCTGCAACGACAGCTGTTCGGGGACGCGATCGGCCGACCGCTGCCGATCACCGTCTACCGCAACGGCGCCATGGTCGACGTCATCGCGATGCCTCGGGAGTTGACGGAGGCGTCCTGACCTCGCCCGTCCCGTGACAGCCGCGCCGCGCGGGTCCTCAGGCGGCCCGCGCGACGGTCGGCGCCGGGCACGCAGGATCCGCCGCCGCCGGGCGTGCACCGCCAGCCGGCGAGATCCGTCCGCTCGGTGGCACGGCGCATCCGTCCGGTAGCAGGGCTCCGGTGTCATCGAACACGACAACGCCGTTGCACAGTCGGCTCCACCCTTGCTCGGGATGGGCAACAACCAAACGGGCAAGCAGCCGGCCACCCTCGTAGGCACTCGGACAGGCTGGCCTGTGCTCACACATGGGAACCCCTTCCAACGGGGGCCGGCACCTCCGGCTGCACTTCACAGGAGCGCCGGCCCAAGCGGAAGATACGCCTCGAGAGGTACTGACGGGCACGGATTGCGCAGCGCACACGCCAATGTCAACTGCAGCCGCTGGTGCTGCCGCAGGACTCGCAGACGTAGCAGCTGCCGGCCGGACGCATCCGAATGCCACAGGTGAAGCAGAGCGGGGCGTCCACTACGGTCTGCGAACTCAACGCCGGGCCGCCGTCCCCACCGCGCAGCGCGGGCGCCACGGTCATGGACTCGGTCGGTTCCACGGGGGCTGAATTCCGCAGCGACTCGACCTCGCCCCCGACCTCGTCGGGCCCGGCGCCGGCGCCCGTGGTGCCGTAGGACGAGGTCACTGCGGCCACACGCTCCTCCGCGGTGAAGATGCCGAACTCGGCCCGCTGCTCATAGCCCAGGTGGTCCAGGGCAAGGCGACGGAAGATGTAGTCCATCACCGACTGGGCCATCCGGATATCCGGGTCATCGGTCATGCCCGCCGGATCGAAGCGCATGTTGATGAATTTCGACACGTAGGTCTCCAGCGGCACGCCGTACTGCAGGGCGATCGAGATCGCGATGGAGAACGCGTCCATCACACCGGCCAGCGTGGAGCCCTGCTTGCTCATCTTGAGAAAGACCTCGCCAAGGCCGTCGTCCGGATAGGAGGACGCCGTCATGTACCCCTCCGCGCCGGCCACCGCGAAGGACACCGTCTCACTCGGGCGCTTCTTCGGCAGCCGCTTGCGGACCGGCTTGTGCTCGACCTCCGCCACGACCGGGACAGCCGCCACCTTGGCTCGGGCGTTGGACAGCGGCTGCCCGACCTTGCAGTTGTCGCGGTAGATGGCCAGTGCCTTCAGCCCCAGCTTCCAGCCTTCGAAGTAGATTCTCTCGACGTCCTCGACGGTGGCCGATTCCGGCATGTTCACCGTCTTGCTGATGGCGCCGGACAGATGCGGCTGGACAGCGGCCATCATCCGGACGTGACCCATAGGGCCTATCGCGCGTTCCCCGATGGCGCAGTCGAAGACCTCGTAGTGCTCCGGGCGCAGTCCCGGCGCGTCCACGACGTTGCCGTGCTCGGCGACGTGCTCGACGATGGCCTCGACCTGCTCCTCCTGGTATCCCAGGCTGCGCAGCGACCGCGGGACCACCTGGTTGACGATGGACATCGATCCACCGCCGACAAGCTTCTTCATCTTGACCAACGCGAAGTCTGGCTCGATGCCCGTCGTGTCGGCATCCATCATGAAGCCGATCGTGCCGGTCGGCGCCAACAGACTGGCCTGGGCGTTCCGCCAGCCGACGCGCTCTCCGATTTGCAGTGCCGCTGCCCACTCAGCGTGGGCGGTGGCGGCGATCCGGGCGTCGTCGGCGCCGGCGGCCCGGATCGCGTCGCCCGCCGCGGCGTGCTTGCGTATCACCCGATTGTGCGCGTCGACATTGCGCGCGTAACCGTCGTAGGCACCGACGATGCCGGCGAGCTCAGCGGATCGGCGATACGCTGCGCCGGTCATCAGCGAGGTGATCGCGGCGGCCAGCGCCCGTCCGCCGTCGGAGTCATAACCGTGGCCGGTCGCCATCAGCAGGGCACCCAGGTTGCAGTACCCCACGCCCAACTGCCGGTAGGCGCGGGTGGTCGCCGCGATCGCCTCGGTCGGGAAGTCCGCGAAGCAGATGGAGATGTCCATCGCCGTGGTGACCAGTTCCACTGCCTGCACGAAACGCCGAGAGTCGAAGGTGTCATCCGGGCGCAGGAATCCGAGCAGGTTCAACGAGGCCAGGTTGCAGGAGGAGTTGTCCAGCGACATGTACTCCGAGCACGGGTTACTTGCCGTGATCCGTCCCGTCTCCGGATTGGTGTGCCAGTCGTTGATCGTGTCGTCGTACTGGATGCCGGGATCGGCGCAGGCCCACGCCGCCGATGCCATGGTGCGGAACAATGCCCGAGCGTCGACGGTGTCCAGGACCCTCCCGTCGAGGCGGGCCCGCAGCGGAAACTGCCGGCCCTCCTCCACCGATCGCATGAACCCGTCACTGACCCGCACCGAGTTGTTGGCGTTCTGATACTGCACGCTGGTGATGTCCTTGCCCCCGAGGTCCATGTCGAAGCCGGCGTCCCGGAGCACCCGGACCTTGTGCTCCTCCCGAGCCTTCGTCTCGATGAATTCCTCGATGTCGGGGTGGTCGACGTCGAGCACCACCATCTTCGCGGCCCGGCGCGTGGCGCCGCCGGACTTGATGGTGCCCGCCGAGGCGTCCGCACCGCGCATGAAGCTGACTGGGCCGCTAGCCGTGCCGCCGGAGGACAGCAGCTCACGCGAGGACCGGATGCGCGAGAGGTTGACTCCCGCGCCGGAGCCGCCTTTGAAGATGTGCCCCTCCTCCCGGTACCAGTTGAGGATCGAGTCCATGGTGTCCTCGACCGCGAGGATGAAGCACGCGCTGACCTGCGCCGGCGCGGAGGTGCCGATGTTGAACCAGACCGGGCTGTTGAAGGAGAAGATCTGGTGCAGCAGCATGTACGTGAGCTCGTGAGCGAAGATCTCAGCATCGTCCTCGCCCGCGAAGTAGCCGTGCTCGCGGCCGGCCGCGGTGTAGGTGGAGACCACCCGGTCCAGCAGCTGCTTGAGGCTCCACTCCCGCGCGGGTGTGCCCACGGCTCCCCGGAAATACTTCGTCGTGACGATGTTGGTCGCGTTGACTGACCAGGAGTCCGGAAACTCCACCCCTCGCTGCTCGAAGTTGACCGAACCGTCACGCCAGTTCGTCAGCACGACGTCCCGCCGCTGCCAGCTCACCTCGTCGTAGGGGTGCACGCCTGGGCGGCTGTACACCCGCTCGAGGCGCAGCCCGTCCGCACTGGCCCCGTTGCTGCCGGCGGCGGTTCCGACGGACCTGGTCATCTGCTGTCTGCCTTTCCTGCGAGGGCCCGGTGCGGGCTCGATTCGTCGGACTCCTGGCCCCGGTGGCGCGGGTCAGTCGGATGGTGGGCGGTCGGGATCTCGCCGGTGCGCCCACCCGGCGGGGCGTCGGCCGGACGGCGATGCGCTGCGTTCGTCTCCCGCAGCATGACGATCTCCGCCTCGAACTCGGCCAACGAGTCGAAGGAACGGTAGACCGAGGCAAAGCGCAGATAGGCCACTTCGTCCAACCGCCGCAGCGGCCTCAGCACCGCTCGTCCCACCTCGTGACTGGACACCTCGGCCGCCCCTTGTGCGCGAATGTCTTCCTCGACCACCTGGGCCAGCGCGGCCAGGTGGTCGCCGTCCACCGGGCGGCCTTGGCACGCCTTGCGGACACCGGCGAGCACCTTCACCCGGGAGAACGGCTCGCGAACCCCGGACCGCTTGACCACCGCGAGCGCCGCGGTCTCCACAGTGGTGAACCGCCGTCCGCACGACGGACAGGACCGGCGACGACGGATCGCGGCGCCCTCGTCCGCCTCGCGGCTGTCCACCACCCGGCTGTCCGGGTGCAGACAGAAAGGACAACGCATCCCGCCTCCTTCCCGTTCCCGGCGCCGTGTGCCGTACCGCCGTGTGCTGGTCCGGCTGGGCACGGCTGTGCACAGAACCGTGGGCAACGTGTGGACCAATGACCACAACCTGTGGAGAACTACAGCCGTGTAACCACTAGATGTTGTGACGGTAGGACGACTCAGCGGGCAGGGGCAACCGATTGCGCAAAGTCCCAGGTCAGCGGGCCCAAACCCGGGCGTGTCACCGAGTGGCAGCCGGATGTCATCGAGGACCCGGAACGCGCAAGGTCCGGCCGGGGCTGAGGGCGGAGTTGGCGAGACGGTTCATCCGGAGAATGCGCTCTACCGTCACGCGACGATCGCCTCCCGGCGCGACAGCGGCGGCGACGTCCCACAGCGTCTGCCCCGGCTGGACGACGACGGTGGCCGCTGGATGTGCGGGCGGCGAGGAAGCGTCCGGGGCCGCCGCAAGGGACGCGCGGCCGACCGTGAACGCACCGAGGAGGGCAAGGACGCCGGCGAGCACGACCAGCACCCGCCCACGGTGGGTGAGCCGCAACGGCTTGCCGGCATCGCAGGTGCCGCTGGTCATCCGCCGGCCCGTCCGACCCGAGCGCACGTCCGGGCCGGGTGGTCCCGAGGGCCACGCGCGCACCACCCGCGAGCCGCCCTTCGCTGGCCCGCGGAGCTCCCATCGGGAGACGCGACGCGGCCGAGATCGCGTCGCGCGGCGAGGACGCGGACAAGCAGGAGCCGCCAGCCGCGAGCGGGGCCCCTCGGGCGCGATGCTGCCGAGGCGAGCTTGGCTGGTCGAGCACTCTGCAGCGCTACGGTCGATGCTGCGGGAGACCTGCGGAGCGAGTGTGGTCGTCGACATCAGAGGCCCTTCCTTCGAATGAATGTTCGACTGCCGTTCTACCACGACGATACGACAGAAACGCGACACGTTCGAACACGTGTTTGAACTGTTGCCGGGGAACGACTACGGTCAGGCAAAGATCACAGACCACCCGATCACAGCCCACCAGCAGAGCCCGGCGGAAGGAACCACATGGCGAAGGGCAGGTCGGCCAGCCGGCCGGACGGAGCGTCCGAGGGCACATCCGAGGGCACGGCCCGAGGCACGTCAGCAGGCACAGCCGAGCGCACAGCACAAGGCACACCCGAGCGCACAGCACAAGGCACATCCGACGCCGCGTCACCGGTGCGGACGGCGGCGTCCCCCCGCAGCCGACCGTCGACGAGGCAGCCCGGCCTCCGGGGCGGCCGGAAGGCCTCGCCGTCCCCGTCCGAGGTGGCCACGCTGCCCGACGGGCCGCCGGACGGCACCGGGCTGACCCCCCGCCAGCGCCGAGTACTGGACGTCATCAGCGACTCGGTCCTACGGCGCGGCTACCCGCCCAGCATGCGGGAGATCGGCGAGGCCGTTGGTCTGACCAGCACCAGCAGCGTCGCCCATCAACTGAGCACGCTGCAGCGGAAGGGTCTTCTCCGTCGCGACCCGAATCGACCACGGGCGGTGGAGGTGGTTCTCCCCCCCGGCGGCCTCGCCGGCCCCGGTCCGGCCGGCTACGACGACACCGAAGCCAGCGACGCGACACCGGAGCCGGCCTACGTGCCGGTGGTGGGCCGCATCGCCGCAGGTGGACCCGTGCTCGCCGAGCAGGTGGTCGAAGAGGTCTTTCCGCTGCCCCGACAGCTCGTCGGCCAGGGCACACTATTTCTGCTGCGGGTGACCGGCGAGTCGATGATCGGGGCGGCCATCACCGATGGAGACTGGGTAGTGGTGCGTCAGCAGTCGGTCGCCGAGAACGGCGACATCGTGGCCGCAATGATCGAGGGCGAGGCGACGGTCAAGACCTTACTGCGACGCAACGACGAGGTCTGGCTGATGCCCGCCAACCCGGCGTACAGCCCCATTCCGGGCAACGAGGCCACGATCCTCGGGCGGGTGACCGCCGTACTGCGCCGCATCTGAGCGGAGCCCCTCACGCTTCGGCGGCGGGCTCACCCGCGAGGTCCTCCATCAGCCCCCGGTACTGCTGGAGTCCTCGCCGAAGGTCTTCGGTGGTGGCTTCCCGCCGCTCGTTACGCAGGTGGATCTCATGGGCGGCGCGAAACCGGTCGAGCACGTCGGCGTGCTCTGCCGCCAGGTCGACGGAAAGATCGCCCACCAGCCGGTCCTGATCGTCGGTCGGGTAGCCGCGCTCAGCCAGCACGCTGGTGACCAGCCCGTCGGCGTCGCGCAGGGCGCCGTCGGGAGCGTCCACGAAGGCGTCCTGGATCTGCGTCCACCTCGCCCGATAGCGCTCGCGCGACTCCGGAGGCAGGGCACGCACCTCGTAGCCGGCGCGCCGCTGCTCGCGGGCCTGGAGTTCGGACTCGGCGAGCCGGATGCTGCCGGTCTCGGTCACCGCCCGGTCGTACTCCGGCCCGAAACGGCTCCGCAGGCCGGCCCGCCGCGCATGGGAGGACATCCCCACCCAGACTCCGACCGCCGCGAGTACGAGAACGAGCAGCAGGATGACCAGGTACCTCATGTCCCAGAGCTACCCCATACCGGCCCGATCACGCCGGGTAGCGGCCGGGCTCGAAGCGGGCCACGTCAGAAGGCCGGCTACCTCGCAGCCTGACCGGCGGCGATGACCGCGTACGGTGCGAGCTCGGCCGCCAACGCCCGCGGGACCCTGGCCTGCACCCTGGTTCCCTCCGGGGTGTGCTCTTCCGCCTGCAGCTCTCCCATGTCGTGCACTCGGGACACCAGGTCCCCCCGCGTGTAGGGCAGCAGTACGTGCACCGCGACCTCGGGCCGGGGCAGCGCCGCCTCCAGCGCAACGTCGAGATCGGAGAGCCCGACGCCGGTGCGAGCACTGAGGAAGACGGCAGCGGGTTCGCGGCGGGCGAGCCGAGCCAGCGTGATGGGGTCAGCCAGGTCGATCTTGTTGACCACCACCAGCTCCGCCACGTCGCCGGCTGATATCTCGCGGAACACCTCGCGGACCACCGCAAGCTGGCTCTCCGGATCGACGTCCGCCCCGTCCACTACGTGCAGGATGAGATCAGCCTCGGCCACCTCCTCCACCGTCGAGCGAAAGGCCTCGACGAGCTGGTGGGGGAGGTGACGGACGAACCCGACGGTGTCGGTGAGGGTGTAGGCGCGGCCGTCGGCGGTCTGGGCGCGGCGCACGGTCGGGTCCAAGGTGGCGAACAGGGCGTCCTCGACGAGCACCCCGGCGCCGGTCAGCCGGTTGAGCAGCGAGGACTTGCCGGCGTTGGTGTAGCCGGCGATAGCCACCGAGGGCACCTCGTGGCGCGCCCGCTCCTGCCGTTTGGTCACGCGGGACGTGGCCATCCCGGAGATCTCCCGGCGAAGCTTCGCCATGCGGTTGCGGATACGTCGCCGATCCGTCTCGATCTTGGTCTCACCGGGACCGCGGGTGCCGATGCCGGCACCGCCGGAAACGCGCCCACCGGCCTGCCGGGACAGCGACTCGCCCCATCCGCGCAACCGAGGCAGCATGTAGGTCATCTGCGCGAGCTCCACCTGCGCCTTGCCCTCACGGCTCTTCGCGTGCTGCGCAAAGATGTCGAGGATGAGCGCCGTACGGTCGACCACCTTGACCTTGACGACGTCCTCGAGCTGCCGAAGCTGACCGGGAGTGAGCTCCCCGTCGCAGATCACCGTGTCCGCCCCAGTCGCGGCCACGACGCCGCGCAGTTCTCTCGCCTTGCCGGAGCCGACGTACGTCGCCGGGTCGGGCTTCCCACGGCGCTGCATGAGAGCATCGAGGACCACCGAGCCGGCGGTCTCGGCCAGGGCGGCCAGCTCGGCCAGCGAGTGCTCCGCCGCCGCGGCGCTCCCCTCGGTCCAGATGCCGATCAGCACCACCCGCTCCAGGCGCAGCTGGCGGTACTCGACCTCGGAGACGTCGGCGAGCTCAGTGGCCAGGCCCGGCACGCGCCGCAATGCCTGGCGGTCCGCGACGAGGTCGTCCGGATCGAGGTGAGCGGCCAGCCTGCGGTCAGCGGCGGAGGACTCGGTCATCGCCTCCAGCCTCGCACGGCCGGGCGGCTGCGTCACCTGATAAGGGCGGTGATCCGCGGTGATGCCCTGTGCCCGCCTCAGCTGCCGCGCAGCCACTCCGGTCGCAGCGTGCCCTCCGCGACGAGCACGGCCGGGCCACGCAGGCGGACACCCAACGGGGAGCTCGCCACAAAGAGGCGGCCACCGGGCAGGTCGACCTCCCACTCCTGCCCGGCGCCGGCGGCCACGGCGGCCGCCACCGCGCCGGTGCCGCAGGAGCGCGTCTCGCCGACTCCGCGCTCGACGACCCGCATGGCCAAGCGGCGGGGGCCGAGCACGTTGACCAGCTCGACGTTGACCCCCGCCGGGAAGACCGCGGCTGAGAAGACTGGCGGCGGGTCGAGGTCGAGGGAGGCGACCGGAACCTCCAGCAGCACGACGGCATGCGGGTTGCCGAGGTCGACCGCGACGGCGGGGTACTCCCTGCCCGCAACGCTCACCTGCACCGGCTGCGGCGCACGCACCGCCACTCCCATGTCGACGGTGATGTCACCACTGTCACCGTCGACAATGACCTCGCGCACGCCGTGCCGGGTGGCCAGCCGCAGGAGGCCGGGCTCGGCCAGTCCGGCGACCACGAGGTAACGCGCGAAGACCCGTACGCCGTTGCCGCACATCTCGGCCCGACTCCCGTCGGCGTTGCGGTAGTCCATGAACCACTGCGCGTCCGCCGCGAGCGCGGCGACCTCGGGGCTGAGCACTGTGCGTACGACCCGCAGCACGCCGTCGGCACCGACGCCGGCCCGACGGTCGCAGAGTCGGCGGACCAACTGCGGCGTCAGATCCAGCGTGCCGTCCGGATCGGGCAGCAGGACGAAGTCGTTCTCCGTGCCGTGTCCCTTGAGGAAGGGCAGGCCCGTGGGTCTCACCTGGTCACCGTAACCGCCAGGGCAGCGGATACGGTCGGGGTCCGCAGCCAGCACAGCCGCGGGTCCCGGCGAAACCAGGACCGCTGGCGGCGGGCAAGGCGCCGCGTCGCCTGCACGGTCGCCGCTCGGGCCTCCTCTTCCGTACACCGCCCGGCAAGCAGGTCCAGGACCTGCGCGTAACCCAGGGCGCGGCTGGCGGTGACTCCCGAACCCAGCCCGGCACCGGCTAGTGCACGGACCTCCTCGACCAGTCCACGCTGCCACATCGTCTCGACCCGCTGTTCGATCCGGGAGTCCAGCTCGGCGACGGGGACGTCCAGGCCGAGGTAGACGACGTCATACCCGCCGGCGGTCGGGGCGTACGCCGGCAGCGTCGCCGGATACGAGCCGCGCAGTTCCCCCACCTCCAGGGCCCGCACGATGCGCCGGCCGTTGCTCGGCAGGATCGCCGCGGCCGCTGGCGGGTCGCGGTGAGCCAGGCGGACGTGCAAGGCCTCCGCGCCGAGCACAGCGAGCTCGGCTTCCAAGCGCGCACGCAGCGCCGGATCGGTACCCGGGAAGGTCATCCCGTCCAGCGCGGCCCGGACATAGAGACCCGAACCGCCCACGACGATTGGGGTGATCCCGCGGGCCAGCAGCCCGTCCAGGCAGTCGCGCGCCATCCGCTGGTAGGCAGCGACGCTGGCCGTCTCGGTGACGTGCCAGACGTCGAGCAGGTGGTGTGGAACCCCACGGCGCTCGGCGAGGGAGACCTTTGCGGTGCCGATGTCCATGCCGCGGTAGAGCTGCATCGAATCGGCGTTCACGACCTCTCCGCCGACGCGGGCGGCCACCTCCAGGCCGAGCGTGGACTTGCCCGCCGCGGTGGGACCGACGAGCCCGAGGACCCGGTTCGTCATGCCCTTGGCGCGGGCATGCCGAGCGGGACCGGGGCCGGGGCGAGGTCCTGCCGGGCCTGCCAGGCGTCGCCACCACGCGTCCGACGCACGGCCGTCGGCGCGCCGTCGGCGACGAGGTGATGCGGGGCGCCGTAGGTCACCGTTGTCGTGACCAGGTCCCCCGGACGGGCGTCGAGGGCCGCGAGGTGGACGAGCCGGCCGTCCCGGGCGCGACCGGAGAGCCGGCGGGTGGCCCCGTCCTTGCGGCCTTCCCCCTCCGCGAGCAGGACCTCCACGTCCCGCCCGACCTGCGCCCGGTTGCCGGCCAGCGTGGTCTCCTCCAGGGCTTCGACCAGGCGCCCGTAGCGCTGCGCGACCACCTGGGGTGACACCTGGTCGGGCATGGCGGCCGCGGGTGTGCCGGGGCGAGGCGAGTACTGGAAGGTGAACGCCGAGGCGAACCCGGCGGTACGGACGACGTGCAGGGTCTGGGCGAAATCGTCCTCGGTCTCCCCCGGAAAGCCGACGATGATGTCCGTGGTGATGGCTGCCACCGGCAACACCGCCCGGACCCGGTCGAGGATGCCGAGGTAGCGCTGCTGCCGATAGGAGCGCCGCATCGCCCGCAGCACCGCGTCCGAACCGGACTGCAGGGGCATGTGCAGGGACGGCATGACCGTCGTCGTCTCCGCCATGGCGGCGACGACGTCGTCGGTGAAGTCCCGCGGATGGGGGCTCGTGAAGCGCACCCGCTCGATGCCGTCCACCGCACCGACCTCGCGGAGCAGGCGGCTGAAGGCCCGCGGATCGCCCGCCTCCCGCCCGTAGGAGTTGACGTTCTGCCCGAGCAGCGTGACCTCCACCACGCCGTCCGCGACGAGGGTGCGGACCTCGCCGACGACGTCCGCCGGCGACCGGTCCCGCTCGCGTCCGCGCAGCGCCGGCACGATGCAGAACGTGCATGTGTTGTCACAGCCCACGCTGATCGAGACCCAGGCGGAGTACAACGACCCGCGCCGGGCGGGCAGCGCCGAGGGAAAGGTCTCCAGCGCCTCGAGCAACTCGACCTGGGCCTCCTGCTCGATGCGGGCGCGCTCGAGCAGGACTGGCAGGGCACCCAGGTTGTAGGTGCCGAAGACCACGTCCACCCAGGGCGCCCGCCGTGTCAGGACCGCCCTGTCCTTCTGGGCCAGACAGCCACCGACCGCGATCTGCATGCCCGGGTGCGCCTTCTTCACCGGCAGCAGGTGACCGAGGTTGCCGTACAGCCGGTTGTCGGCGTTCTCCCGCACCGCGCAGGTGTTGAACACCACGACGTCGGCCGTACGACCCTCGTCCACCGGCACGTAACCGGACGCCTCCAGCACCCCGGCCAGCCGCTCGGAGTCGTGCGCGTTCATCTGGCACCCGTAGGTGCGGATCTGATAGCTGCGCGCGGTCATCTCCCGACCAGGTTAGAGCGACTGCCCGCCGGCGTGCCGGGCTCGGACCGGTCGGTCTCAGAAGTGGGCGATGATCCGGCGTGCCGGGCCGTCGACTGTCAGGTTGCCGCCGTAGGGCAGGCCCCACCGCGGGTCGGTGCGGCCGACGTCGACCCCGAACACAATCGTCGCGTCAGGGTTGTCGTGGGCGAACGCCGACCGGACGGCGTCGCGTTGGTCGCCGCGGTGCTCCTCGCGCCACTCGGCAGGGCGGTGCTCCAGGCTCGTGGCCTTGAGCAGGCCGACGACACCGCGGGGAACTGGGCCAGTCCCCTCACTCGCCGGCGTTGCGCAGCATCCGGAAGACGTCCTGCGCGCTGGGCATTTCCTCCGAGGTCTCGAGCAGCAGCTCGCAGCCGGCATGGTCTTCAACCGGCCGCATCCAGCGTCGGGCCGCGAGATTCCAGTGCAGGATCTCCAGGTTGCCACCTCAGCTCGGCCCCATGACGACCATGTCCGGCTGGTGCCAGATCCAGCCCGGGCCAGGAAGGTCGCAGGCTGCCGCTCCAGGCTGGTGGGATCACACCAGTCCAGCTCGTCCTCGCTGAACTCCTATACCGGATGAAGCTCGACGCCGCGCCGGGTGAACAGCGCGGCGCGAAGCGAGCCGGCCGACACCGGGTACAGTCCGCCGCTGTAGCCGACGAACGGCTTGGGATCGGCGAGGACCACGTTGCGGTTCAGAAGGGGCAAGACGGGCAACACCTGTCGGGTCGTCGGATACTCCACCGCGACCAGACCGAACTCCTGGCGCAGCCGCCGCATCCCGACCTCGTGCACGTGCGGGAACACGCCCGGCGCGGCGAAACACAGCTACCCGATCTGCCGGAACCAGGCTCGGAGGCGCCGTCAGCGAGGGGCGCGCCCGCTCATCCCACACCAGGTACTCCCCGCGTCTCGGGTCATGCCAGCGGTTCCGCGGGGGTCGCCGGCATGGAGCCTGCCGCCTCGACCGGCATGAGGATCCACAGCGCCGGATAGATCAGAATCTGGCTGCCCGGAATGACGAGCAGGAGCAGGATGAACAGGAGCCGAGCCGGCCATGGAGCAAGGCCGACCCGGCGGCCCAGGCCCGCGCATACCCCGGCAAGGAGCCGGCCGTCCTGCACCCGGACGAGCCCATTGCGTCGGAAGGTGTCGTGCAGGTCATTCATTGTGATCGCGTCCTTGCTTCTCGATGGCTGCTTCACGAGTGAACACCTCCAGCGTCTCTCCGGCGCGTGCCCCCGGGCATCCGGGACCGACCCTGGGCTTTCCCGGACGTTGCCACCGTCCCGACTCAGGGTGCCCGACCCGCGGAGCAGTAACACCGGACACGCAGGCGCGGTCACCCAGAGGGTCCACACTGGTGCGGTACGGCATCCGTGCAGAACACGAGCCCCAAGGGGAGGTGTGCGCGATGTCCACGTCGAAAGTTCATCAATGTCCGGAGTGCCCGTTGCGGTTCTCCACCGGCACCGAGTTGGACTGGCACCTGAGGAACGAGCACCCGAAGTTCCGCCACGACTACCCCGGCAGGCGACCACCGCCGAAGTAGCCGGCAGTTGGGG
>JADGOV010000129.1 GCA_017882785.1 Frankiaceae bacterium | reverse complement strand
TATCTGATCAAGAAACTGTTCACCGCGCTCGGCGCGATCCAGATCGAGAACCAGGCCCGGATATGACACAGCGCCACGGTCCCCAGTTTGGGGACCTCTAGTCGCTATGCGCGTACAGACTGCCATAACCGC
This sequence comes from Frankiaceae bacterium, assembly GCA_017882785.1. Classification (GTDB taxonomy): domain Bacteria; phylum Actinomycetota; class Actinomycetes; order JADGOV01; family JADGOV01; genus JADGOV01. Next base: position 6,145 of record JADGOV010000129.1, on the reverse strand, counting down.
AGGTCAGCAACATGGCGCCGTCTCCGCGGCGCACCGTGGTGCGCGAAGATTCGGCAGTGGGGCCGGCCGGTGGGTGTTCGGAGTCGGTGGAAGCGGACACTGGTGGTGTTCGTCGTGGTCGACCCCGAATCCTCTGTGGTGCCTGTGAGCCTGTAGGTCAGCATGGTGGCGGAGGGCGCCACGGGAACCGTGGATTGTTGCCTTCGAGCACGAGCGTCAGACTCTCTCTTCTCCTGCCCTCCCCACGACGGACACCACTGTCGGTCGGTGAAAGGAGAAGCCATGGAAGTCGTACACGTCCGCTGCGCCGGGCTCGACATTTCCAAGAAGGACGCCAAGGTCTGTGTCCGGGTCGCCGGGGCGGGGCGCCGCAGGACAGTGGAGACGGTGACGACCTGGTCCTCGATGACCAGGCAGATCCTCGCGTTACGCGAACACCTGGCCGCCGAAGAAGTCACCTGCGTGGTGATGGAAGCGACCGGTGACTACTGGAAGTCGTTCTACTACCTCCTGGAGGACCTGCCCGGAGCCGAGGTGATGCTGGTCAACGCCCGGCACGTGAAGAACCTCCCGGGCCGCAAAACGGATGTCTCCGACGCCACCTGGCTAGCCCAGCTCGGTGCGCATGGCCTGGTCCGGGCGTCGTTTGTGCCACCGGAACCGATCCGGATGCTACGGGACCTGACCCGGGCCCGGACCGCGATCACCCGTGAACGCTCTCGGGAGGTGCAACGGGTGGAGAAGCTCCTCGAGGACGCCGGGATCAAACTCTCCGCTGTGGCGTCGGACATCACCGGTGTGTCCGGGCGGCTGATGCTGACGGCGCTGATCGAGGGGCAACGCGACCCCACGGTGCTGGCGGACCTGGCCAAGAGACGCCTGCGCTCGAAGATCCCGGCACTGACCGAGGCGTTGACCGGCCGGTTCAACGAGCACCACGCATTCTTGGCCCGGGTGCATCTGGACCTGATCGACCAGCACACCGCGGCGATCGAAGAGATCACGTCGCGGATCGAGGTGGCGATCGAGCCCTTTCAGGGCTTTCGGGACCTGATCTGCTCCATTCCCGGCATCGCCGTCCTGACCGCCGACGTCATCGTCGCTGAGACCGGCGCCGACATGAGCCGGTTCCCAACACCCGGCCACCTGGCTTCCTGGGCCGGCACGACCCCAGGCAGCAACGAGTCCGCCGGACGGGTCAAGTCCACCAAGACCCGCCCCGGTAACCCCTACCTGCAGGGAGCGCTCGGGGCCGCAGCGATGTCGTGTGCTCAGAACCCCGGCACCTACCTGGGAGCCCGCTACCGGCGGATCGCCTCGCGACGCGGACCGATGAAGGCCAACGTCGCGATCCAACACAAGATGCTCACCACGATCTGGCACATGGGCCGCGACGGAACCCTCTACGACGACCCCGGAGCCGACTACTTCAGCCGACTCCACCCCGAACGAGCCAAGAACCGTGCCCTTCATCAACTCGAAGCGATGGGCTACCGAGTAACCCTCAGACACGCCAGCTGACCACCCCTCTGACGCAGAGAATCTTCGCGTCAGAGGTATGGCGAGGGGGATGTGTCGTGCCAGGTGGCTAGGGTGCGCGGGTGGCTGTGGTGGCGGGCGGTGACCCTGACAGTGGCCCTGATGAGGGGTCGGGTCTCGGGCGTGTCGACCCGGACTACCGGACGCAGCACGCCCGGTACGTGTTCTGGCAGGTCGTCGCGGTGGAGTGGCCGGGCGAGGAACTGGTCGCGGTCTCCGACTCGCCGACGCCCCCGCCGGAGGGTGGCTGGCCGGAGATACCCGATGACGTCCGAGACCTCGTGCCCGAAGAGGCCGCACTCGAGGCGAACCCCGAACCGCCGAGGCGTCCGCGGCGGAGGCGGCGAGCATGGGATCCCGCGACGTGGTTCGAGGACGGGGCATGAGTCCACGCACGACCGGGCGAGCTGAGCACGGGGGAGTGGGGCGCCGAATGGCCGATGCCGAGCACGTCACCCCGCGGAAGCTGGCGGAACGCGCCGGGGGGCCGCCTCGACGAGATGCGCCTCCGACGTAAGACGGACACGGCACCGAAGGATCGCCGCATCAAGTGTGGAGACACTCGCGGGGTCGGACGCGGCAGTGGCCGGGGACGATGAGCTCAAGGAGGAGGCGGCCACACCGCGTCCGGCCCTCGCTCCGGGGCCAGGCCGACGAGTGGGCCGCGCTCGCGTCAAGTACCTTCGCCGGAGCTAGTCGCCGCGATTCCGGTTCGTCTATCCCTCGGATCTGCTAGTCGCACTGGGATAGCGACAATCGGTCCCGCCTAGATATCCGATATTCGCGCTGCGGTATTCGTGAATGGTCCCGTCTATGTCCGGAACCGATGTGAGGAAGTAGCGGCCGAGCTTTCGCAAGATCAGGGAGGGCCGCCAGCCTTGGACCCTCGACGGATGGGGGCTTCCGCTTTCGAGTGAGGGGTGTCAGCGCAACGCCGAGAACACGGTGGCGGCGATGCACGCACCCATGACCGCGCCGGCCACTACCTGCGCAAGCGTGTGATCGCGCAGCCTTACTCGGGACCACCCCACGGCTCCCACAGCTGGCCAGGAGATCAGGAGAACCGGGCCGAGCACCAGGGTCAGGATGACCGCGGCGCCGGCGGCGACGGCGGCATGGACGGACACTTTCCACGCCAGGGTGATGGTCAACGTGACGATCAGACCGACGAACATGGCGATGACGAGGGCCAGCAGCTGGCGTGGCGCGCCGAGCAGGACGAGGAGCGCCAGCCCGGTGACCACGCAGGCAACAGCGAACAGCAGGGGGACCCTGCGCTGCTCGCGCACCCGGATGTGCTTGTCGGTGTACCGGCCATGGTGGACGCCGTAGAGCAGGAAGGCGTAGGGCAGGCCACCCGCGAATAGGGCAGCGAGGAGACCCCAACCGAGGCCAAGGAACGGGTTCGGTGTGCTGACGGCCCCGACCAGGAGCAGGACACCGATGACGAGGTGGAGCGGTGACAGCAGGTCGGTGACGGCGCGGGCCGCTGAACTGCGCGGTTCCGCGCCGTCCACCTTCTGCAGGGTGGTCATGCGGTCTTCGAATCCTGAGTGTCGAGGGCTGCGTCGAGGCGGTCAGCAGCGCGAGCACCGATTCTCCGGTGCCGGGCTAGGTCCATGAGAACGTGGGTCTCGCCGTCAAGGTCCACCGCGCCGTGGGACCGGGGGATGGTCTCGCCGTAGGGCTCCACACCTCGGATCTTGCGTCTGCGCGCGACCTCGAGCCAGGCTGCCTCAGTTGCCGCATCGAGATGCCGGGCGGGAACCCCGAGGGCGCGTGCCTCCTGGCGGGCGCGGTCCAACAGGTGCGCTGGCGCGTAGGGGCGGAGGGCCAGGGTGGCGTCCCGGATTTCGATGATCTGGTTGTAGAGGGTGCTCTCGATGTCCTGGGCGGCCTGGGGAAGCCGCACCTCCGGTGTGGCCGCGGTGAGGTCCTGCCAGAGCGGACGGAGAGCGCGGTGCGCGCGGTGGGCGGCGGCCCGGCACAGGAGCGGGTGCTGGGACAACGTGGGCCAGCTGACCCCGGCGACGAGCAACACGATGCACACACCGAGGAGCACCGACTCGACCCCTTCCATGGACTGAACGATCGGGCCGGTCGTCACGCCGGCGAGGCGTACCAGCAGGTAGAGCGCCTTGTGGGCGACGTATGCAAGTCCGACGATGGCGCCGAGCCCGATGGCGGACAACCCGGTGCGGAGAGCACCGGCGGCGGCGCGGCGCAGGTACCAGCGGGTGAGCTGGACGATGCTCACCAGCGCCGTGCCGAGGTAGGTGAGGTACACCGCCCAGTAGGTGAGCATCCGGGGGTCGGTGGCAAAGCTTGCGGTCAGCCCGGACTGCTCGGCGTTGTGAACCGGCGCGGCGGTGAACAGCAGGACAAGGGATGCGTCGGCGACGACGAGCACCACCAGGCGGCGACGAGCACCTTGCTTGGCTTCAGTGGGCGGCATGGCGAAACCCCGCACAACCTCGGTCGCGGCCAAGGCAGCGACGAGGACGGTGAGGTGTTTGACGAGGTTCGCGACATTGGGTCCTGCTCCCGTGAGCCTGTCCAGGAAGGGAGCGACCGCGGGTAGATCGAGTGTGGCCGCTACGGCGCAGGTGGCGAGCGTCAGCCAGAGGACCCGCTGAGTGTGCCCCTGGCGCACCGTGGTCCACCGCTTGAGCACGCAGGCCCACAGCAGAACGACCGGGACGAGTCGTAGAACCAGGGTCACCGCCGCGGCGCCAAGGTGTCCACCGCGCGCTCGAACGCGCCGGCTGCCTCCGGTGCCAATGCCGGATGCAGAGTGCGCGCTCGCCTCACGCGGGCCCCGACGTGACGGGCGAAGGCCTCGGCGTCGCGCTCCTGCTGCAGGGTGTAGCTGGTGCGCTGCAGGGTCATCGCCTCGGCCAGCCGCCCCGCGTCACAGCCAGCCGGCAGGAACCGGTCCAGGAAGGTCAGCAGCGCATCATGCCGTCCCGCATGTCCGAACAGCATGTGGCCGGTCTCGTGGAACACGAAGTGCTCGCTGTGGAGGGGACTCGTGCCCTGCTCGTAGAAGATCACGTCGGCGTCGGGGAACGCTGCCCACACCCCGGTAGGAGCCTCCGGGTGGTTCGTCGAGAACGGCGCCAGCAGCACAGGCCGACCCCGCGCCTCTTCCAGCCGCCGGCAGAAACCCGCCAGCGTGAAGGGCTGCGGCAGGCCGATGCCATCGAGAAGTACGTCGAATCGGCGCCCCGGGGATGCCTGCATGTCCGCGTCTGCCTTCGATCCCGGTGACATTTGGGTAACAGCATCGCAGCACGCTGCAATCAGGCGTCGTCCTCGTCCTTCTCGCGACTGGGCGACTCCTTCCCGGGGCCGCTGCTGGCGAGGCCCTCCCACTGCCGCCCGCGCTCGATCATGCCGCGGATGAGGTCGAGCGTTTCCCGGGATAGCCCGGCGGCTCGAAGCGCGACCATGCGGACGTCAGCGTCGCGCATCGCGGCCAGCACTGCGAGGTGCGCGTCGATCTTCTCGGCCTCGACATCGTCGAAGAAGTAGGCGGGCGGAACGCCGAAGAACTTGGCCAGACCCTCAAGGTGGCGCATCGTCGGGTTCGTCTTCGCCCCGTGCCGCAGCTGGTGGACGTAGCTGGCGGAGATCGTCGGCCCGCCTTGCTGCTCTTGAATGGCCGCGGCGACCTCGCGGTAGGTGTACTCGCCGCGCTCGCGCGGATGGACGGTCTTGAAGAGGTAGTCCAGCCTGTCGGCAAGGGTCTTCGGCGCTCCGGCGGCGCGCTCTGCCACCGATCACCGCCCCTTCGCCGCCGGTCTTGGTAGAGCGATCCTGCCAGCACGTCACGGACCGTTGTAGGCGTCCACCCAAGGCGCCCGACCTGTCGGAGCGCGTCCTCAGCCAGCTTCCCGCCCTTCGATGTTCACCCAGGCGAACACGATCACGTTTTGGGCGTCTAGAGTTAACACCTGGTGCGTAGCGGGGTTCCCGTTCGCAGCTTGCCAACTACACAGCGGCCTGAAGAGTCACTTCGGTTCCTGCGGCGCGCCGAGCGACTCCAGCACGCGCCGGTTGACTCGCCATGAGCGGCCGATGCGGAAGGCACCGGGCAGCTTCCCGTCGACCGCAAGCCGGTAGGCGTTTCGCTCGGAGATGCGGAGGTACGCGGCAGCCCACGCGAGGTCGACGACGTCGCCTGGTGTCGCGTCCTGGTCATCCATGACAGCGCTGAGCGTACCGGTGGCTGATCTCGCGCGGTGGTAGTGATCCACACTGCCGCCCCCTTCCTCACTTGTGACCGGATCACGAAGGACCGCCGAGGAAGGCGGGGGAGGTCAAGAGACGTCAGCCTTGACTACGGATGTCATGTCACCTTAGCCTCCGCAAGTGTCGGTATCGGTAGTCGCCAGGCGACAGAGCGTCGCCTCCGACCGGGCGTCAGAGAGGGCAGCGCAGTGCAACCAATCTTCAAAGGCCTCGAACTCCCAGACCCCACCCCCGTCGTCCAGGCGGTGCATGAGCGCGTCGTCGCCTGGAGCCCGATGGATCTGTTCGGGAAGGTCCATCCGACCCCCGGCTACGTGAAGAACGGCACGACGGTGATCGTCACCCTGCTCGG
>JADGOV010000128.1 GCA_017882785.1 Frankiaceae bacterium | reverse complement strand
GATCGTGACGTCCGGGCTGCGGCTGGTCGACCTCATCGAGCCGGAATGGCCCGCGGACAACCCCCGCGTGTGGGGGCAGTGGAGCCCGCTGCGCGGGCGCGTCATCCCGGGTACGGCGATCTTCGTGACGGTCAAGCCGGACTGAGCCGGCGGACGTCGGTCGCCCGCCTCAGCCCGCCCGACGGCGGTCGGACTGGAATTCGAACCGTGTCAGAGACGGTTACTGTCCCCGAGGCGAAGGCTCGGCTCTCGGAACTGGTCGGCGTGCGCCGACCGCCGGCACCGAATTCGACTCAGTGGGCCGCATCGTCCCAGGTGCGCCCCACTCCCACGCTGACGTCGAGGGGCACGTCGAGCGCGTACGCGCCGCCCATCTCGCCTCGGACGATCTCCTCCACGACCGGCCGCTCCCCCGCCGCCACCTCGAGGACGAGCTCGTCGTGCACCTGGAGCAGCAGCCGGGAGCGCAAACCGGCGGCGACCAACGCGTTGTCCACCCGGAGCATGGCCACCTTGATGATGTCGGCTGCACTGCCCTGGATGGGCGCGTTCAACGCCATCCGCTCGGCCATCTGGCGGCGCTGCGCGTTGTCACTGGTCAGGTCGGGCAGGTACCGCCGGCGACCGAGGATCGTCTCGGTGTAGCCGTCCCGCCGGGCCTGGGCGACAACCTCCCGCAGGTAGGTCCGGACCCCGCCGAAGCGGTCGAAATACGCCTCCATCTGGGCCCGGGCATCCTCCGCGCTGATCCCGAGCTGCTGGGCGAGGCCGAAGGCCGATAGGCCGTACGCCAGACCGTAGGACATCGCCTTGATCCGTCGGCGCATCTCCGGGTCGACCTGATCCGGGGGCATGTTGTGCGCCTTCGACGCGACGAACGTGTGCAGGTCCTCGCCCGAGCTGAACGCCTCGATCAGGCCGACGTCCCGGGACAGGTGAGCCATGATCCGCATCTCGATCTGGGAGTAGTCAGCGGTCAGCAGGCAGTCGTAGTCCGCGCCCACGACAAAGGCCTCGCGGATCTCCCGGCCCTGCGCGGTGCGGATGGGAACGTTCTGCAAGTTCGGGTCGGTGCTGGACAACCGGCCGGTGGCCGCGATCAGCTGGCTGTAGGTGGTGTGGATCCGGCCGCCGTCGTCGACCATGGGGATGAGGGAGTCGACGACCGTCTTGAGCCGGGACACGTCACGGTGACGGAGCAGGTGACCGAGCAGGGGGTGCTCGCTCTGCACCGAGAGCCAGGTCAACGCGTCGGCGTCGGTGGTGTACCCGGTCTTGATGCGCTTGGTCTTCGGCAGGGCGAGCTCGTCGAAGAGCACCTGCTGCAGCTGCTTGGGCGAGCCGAGGTTGAACTCGTGACCGACGCTGGCGTACGCCTCCTGCGTCACCGCCTTCACCTGCTCGGCGAAGCGTGCCTGCAGGTCGACCAACAGGTCGAGATCAGCGCCGATGCCCGCAATCTCCATCGTGGCCAGCAGCGTGGTGAGCGGAAGCTCGACGTCGCTCAGCAGCCGGCTGCCGCCGCGGCGTCGGAGGTCGGCGTCGAGGGCCTCGGCCAGGTCGAGGATGGCCCGGGCCTTGACCATCTCGGCCTGGGCCCGGCTGGCTTCGTCACCACCGTCGAGGGAGAGTTGCCCGTCGACCTCGGTCTCGGCCCGCAGCTCGCGACGCAGGTAGCGCAGCGCCAGATCGGCGAGGTCGAAGGACCGTTGCCCAGGTAACGCGAGATACGCGGCCAGGGCCGTGTCGCTGGTCACTCCGCGCAGCTGCCAGCCGAGGGATGCCAGTGCCAGCATCGGCCCCTTGACGTCGTGGCCCGCTTTGGGACGTGCCGGGTCGGCCAGCCATACACCCAGCGCCCGGTCGTCGGCCTCGGTGAGCTGGGTCGGATCGATCCACGCGCCGGCATCGCCGTCGCCGGCCAGCGCAATGCCGGTCACCGTGCCGGTGCCGCGCCCCCACGCGCCCGAGACCGACAGGCCGACCCGGACGTCGCCGCCAGCGTGCTCCGCCAGCCAGCCGGGCAGCTCACCGGGTGCGAGCGGCCCGCCGGAGACCTCGAACCCCTCATCCGCTTCCGGCTCGACGGCCTGCAGGGTGGCGTAGAGCCGCTCCCGCAGCACCCGGAACTGCAGGGTGTCGAAGAGTTGGTGCACGGCGTCCCGATCCCACTGCCCCAGGTGGAGATCGTGCGGACCAACCTCCAGGGCCACGTCCCGGGCCAGTTGGGTGAGACCCCGGTTGCGCACGACCTGCCCGAGGGCGTTGCGCAACGCCACCCCTGCCTTGCCTGGCACCTCGTCGACCCGGTCGACCAGGGCATCGAGCGACCCGAACTCGCGCACCCATTTGGCGGCGGTCTTCTCCCCGACGCCGGGAATGTTCGGCAGGTTGTCACTCGGGTCCCCGCGCAGCGCCGCGTAGTCGGGATACTGCGCCGGGGTCAAGCCGTATTTCGCGTCCATCTCCGCCGGCGTGAAGCGGGTCATGTCGCTGATGCCGCGGCGGGTCATGAGCACTGTCGTCGCGTCCGTGACCAGTTGCAGGGCGTCCCGATCGCCGGTCACGATCAAGGTCTGCATGCCGGCCTGTTCCGCCTGGGTGGCCAGCGTGGCGATGACGTCGTCGGCTTCGAAACCCGCGGCGGACACCATCGGGATCGCCAGTACGGTCAGCACCTCCCGGATCAGGCTGACCTGGCCGCGGAAGTCGGTGGGGGTCTCGGCCCGACCAGCCTTGTACTCCGCGTACTGCTCGTGCCGGAACGTCGGGCCGGACAGGTCGAAGGCGACCGCGATGTGCGTGGGCTGCTCGTCGCGCAGCACGTTGATGAGCATGGCGGTGAAACCGTAGACGGCGTTGGTCGGCTGGCCCGTGGTGGTCGAGAAATTCTCCACCGGCAACGCGAAGAATGCCCGGTAGGCCAGCGAGTGCCCGTCGAGGAGCAGGAGGCGATCGGGCATGACTCGCATCCTAGGGAGGACGACGCCAATCCTCGCCGCATAGCTTCCGGCGCCTCCGGGCGTCCCGTGCTGCCGGCGTCCGGTGCGCGCTACCCTTGCCCCGACTTCCCAACGGCCGGAGACAGGCGTGGTGGACGGCATGGACATGATGAGCGCGGCGGATCTGCTGGCCGCGATCAACACGTCCTCGGGCGCGCTCGCCCACACGATGGGGATCACCTTCCAGGAGGTGTCCGTGGAGCGGCTGGTGGCCACCATGCCCGTGGAGGGCAACACGCAGCCCTACGGCATGCTGCACGGCGGCGCGACCGCCGTCCTCGCGGAGTCGTTGGCGTCGACCGGAGCGGCGCTGCACGCCGGGCAGAATCGGATCGCCATCGGCCTGGATCTCAACGTGACCCACCACCGGGCCGTCCGCGACGGCACGCTCACCGGGGTCGCCACGCCGGTGTACCTGGGCGGAACCCTGGCGTCCTACGAGGTCGCCGTGTACGACGACGCCGGCCGCCGGATCGGCACCGCCCGCCTCACCTGCGCGCTCCGGGACAGCTGAGCCGGTCAGCGGATGCCGGCCGCCCCCGGCACCGAGCGGCGGCCCGGCGGTCGGCGACTCAGCCGCCGACGCGTGAGGTCGTCGACCACGGTCCGACGGTCTGTCGAGCTCAGTTTGCGAAGCAACGCGGTGACCGACGTCGACCGCCTCAGGAGCACCGGCGCGAAGCCCAGCCGGGCGTAGAACCGGTTGCTCTCCCGGTCTGCGGGGACAACCGCGACCGCGAGATGGTCGACACCGGATTCCTCGGCGTGCGCGGCGGCGGCCGCGACCAACGCCCGGCCCACACCCCGTCGCCGCACTCGGCGGGCGACCAACACATAGTCCATGCGCAGCGCCGGCAGGTCGGTCAGCGACGTCAGCGGTGCCGGGGTGAGTACGGCCATACCTACGGCCTCCGTACCCGACTCGGCGACCAGCACGACGCCCACCTGCTCCTTGATCAGGTCGCCCAGGCGCTCACCGAAGGCGAGCGTCTCGCGCAGAAACGGCCTCGCGCTGCGGCCGCTCGTCGCCCGCAACTCGGCGATGAGATCGAGCAGCGCCGGCAGGTCCCCCGGGATCGCCCGCCGGACGACGGCGTGGGGTCGGCTGCTGACAGGTCGCACTGGTCGTTCCTCCGTCTGTACGCGGCTCCGTCCGACCGTCGCTCCGCCACTACGCCGGATCTGCGAGCCGCACGAGGTGAACTGGCCTGTCGCCGAGGCGGCTCTGAAAGTGGTCGATGGCACAGGTACGGCACTCACCGTAGCGAGCGTGCTCGCCCGATCGGCGCTGGGGGTGGTACGCCGGCTAGTCCTCGCCGAGGTAGGCCTTGCGGACGCCCTCGTCGTCGAGCAACTGCCGACCCGGCCCGGACAGCACGATCTTGCCGGTCTCGATGACGTACCCCTGGTCGGCCAGGGAGAGCGCCGCCTGCGCGTTCTGCTCGACGAGCAGGATCGTCGTCCCCGTGGACCTGAGCTCGCGGACGGTCGAGAAGATCTTTCGCATCATGATCGGCGACAGCCCCATCGACGGCTCGTCGAGCAGCAGCAGGCGCGGCCGGCTCATCATGGCCCGACCCATCGCCAGCATCTGCTGCTCACCACCGGAGAGCGTGCCGGCCTTCTGGGTACGCCTTTCCCCCAGTACCGGGAACAGCTCGTAGACGTGGTCGATGTCGGCCTCCACGCCGTCGTCCTTGCGGGAGAAGGCGCCCAGTTCGAGGTTCTCCCGGATCGTCATCTGGGCGAAGATCCGCCTCCCCTCCGGGGACTGGGCGATGCCCTTGCGCAGGATGAGATGACCCGGCCGGCGATCGATGCGCTCACCTTCGAAGATCACTTGGCCGCTGGCGGCCCGGAGCAGCCCGGAGATGGTCCGCAGGGTCGTGGTCTTCCCGGCACCGTTGCCGCCGATCAGCGTGACCACCTGACCGCGGTGCACGTCGAAGGTGATGCCCTTCACCGCCTCGATGGCGCCGTAGGACACCCGCAGGTCCCGCACCTGCAGCATCGGCTGCTCGTCGGCCCCGGCTGCCGGCGGCGGCGCGGCTACGGGATCACTCACGCCGACTCCTCCACGGCGGTGCCCAGGTAGGCCTCGATGACCCGGTGGTCGGCCTGGACTGTCGCCGGGTCGCCCTGGACGAGGATCGCGCCCTGGACGAGCACGGCGACCCGGTCGCAGAGGCTGAAGATGAAGCGCATGTCGTGTTCGATGACCACCACCGCCAGACCGTCCGCCCGGATCTTGCGGACGAGTTCCATGGTGGCCCGGGTCTCCTGGGGGTTCATGCCGGCCGTCGGCTCGTCCAGCAGGATCAGCCCGGGATCGGTCGCCAGGGCCCGCGCGATCTCCAGGCGGCGCTGGTCGCCGTACGGCAGGTTCTTGGCCACCTCGTCGGTCAGCTTGCTCAGCCCGACGAACGCGATCAGCTCCCGGGCGCGCTCGCGGGCCGCCCGTTCCGCACGGTGGTAGCCGGGGCCACGGAAGATCGCCGAGAGCAGCCCCTCCTTGAGCTGAATGTGCCGCCCGACGAGGACGTTCTCCAGCACCGTCATGTTGGCGAAGAGCCGGATGTTCTGGAACGTCCGGGCTAGACCGGCCTTGGTGATCTTCTCCGGGCGGCCGTGCAGCCGCTGGCCGCGGTAGGTGATGGTGCCGCTGGTCGGGCTGATCATGCCGGTGAGGCAGTTGAAGAACGTCGTCTTGCCGGCGCCGTTCGGACCGATGAGGCCGACGATCTCGCGTTCGTCCACGGTGAGGCTGACGTCGTTGACAGCGTGGAGACCGCCGAACCGCTTCGTAACGTGCTCCGCGACGAGCGCCGTTCCGGTCGCCGATGGGGGGGCGGTCACGACGCGGGCCCCACCGGCGCGGACATCGCGTCGGCCCCGGACTGCTGGTCGTGAAACTCCAACTGCCGGCGCCGACTGGGGATGATCCCCTCCGGCCGGTACCGCATGATCAGGATGAGCGCGAGTCCGAACAGCATGAGCCGGAAGTCCTGGAAGGAGCGGAACTTCTCCGGCATCACCCGCAGGATGGTCATACCGAGGATCGCGCCGGGCAACGTGCCCATGCCGCCGAGCACGACCGCTGCCAGCAGCGTCACGGACTCAAGGAAGACGTAGGAGTCTGGCGTCACGGAGGTGGACAGGTGGGCCTGGACGCTGCCGGCCGCCCCGGACAGGAAGGCACCCATGGCGAAGGCGAGCAGCTTGAGGTTCCAGGTGTTCACCCCCATCGCCTGGGCGGCGATCTCGTCTTCCCGGAT
>JADGOV010000127.1 GCA_017882785.1 Frankiaceae bacterium | reverse complement strand
CTTTCTGATGGCCAGAGCACAGGCCGGCTCCTTCACCGAACCGCTGACCCGAACCGACGCCCTGTACTTCACGGTCACCGTTTTCGCCACCGTGGGGTTCGGGGACATCGCACCCACGACGCAGCTGACCCGCATCGTGACCATGTTCCAGATGATTGCCGACCTCCTGGTACTGGGCGTCTTGCTGCGGGTCGTGCTCGGTGCGGTCAAGCTCGGACAGCAGCGACGGTCGGGCGGCGGCGCGGATAGTGGCGCGGAGCCGCCGTCGGGCTCGGCCAGCGACTGACGTTCGCTGACCAAGGCCATGCGAGCGAAACACTCAGATCAGACGTGGCCCGTCACCACTGGCCTCCACCGCCCACGGCCCGCCGGATGCGTATGAGAGCGTCGAGCGCGACCCGTTCCCCCTCCGACGTCGCCACCGGCCGGGACACCCGCTCAGCCTTCTCCACCCGTAGGTTAGGCAGCCCCACGAGGTCGGCCGTCACATCGTGGGGAGTGAACAGCACTGCAGGATCCTGCGGTCCGCCGACACCCGCGCCGAGGTTCGTCGTGTCGTGCCCGACCACGAGGAGAGTCCCACCCGGCGCGAGGACAAGGGCCGCGCGTCGTAGCGCTGAGCGACGCGGGGCTTCGGGTAGCTGTAGGTAGGCGACGACGACCGCGTCGAACGGGCCGGTAGGTAGCTCACCGACCTCCACGTCACCCACGACGAACGTGACCCGATCCTCCACACCCGCTTCTGCGGCAAGACGTGCTGCGCGGTCCAGCGCCACGGCGGAGAAGTCGATCCCGGTCGCCTGCCAGCCGCGAGTTGCCAGCCAGATCGTGTTACGCCCCTCGCCGCAAGCGATGTCCAGCGCCCGGCCCGGTTGTAGCCCCTCGAGCTCGGCGGCGACAAATCGGTTCGGTGCGGCGCCCCACACCAGTTCGCTGCACGTGTACCGCATGTCCCAGGTCGTCGCATCCATTCGTCCGCCTCTCCCCAACGCTGGCACGCCGCAGACGGCTGTGTGGACATCCTCGCGGAGCTCAACGCAAGGGAGCAGCATGTACCGAGGCGGCCGTGGTAGGACGCACGTGTGAGCGAGTTCGACGAGCAGCACGGCGTCGCCCGGTCCCGCACGTTGTCACGCACGACGGCGTTTACGGACGCCGCCGTCGCCATCGCACTCACCCTGCTCATCCTGCCGTTGGTCGACGTGGCGGGGGCAGCCGGTGACACGCCTGTTGGCACCCTTCTCGATGACAGCGAAAGCCAGATCTTCGGCTTCCTCTTGTCCTTCGCTGTCATCATCCGCTACTGGTCAGCGCACCGCAGCAGTTGGGAGGGGCTCCGCGACTACGACGAGGTGCTGATGGGCCTGAACTCGCTGTGGTTACTGACGATCATCTTTCTGCCGTTTTCGACCGCGCTGCTTACTTCCGGTGACGGCCTGTCCCGTGGCGGTGCTGTGTTCTACATCGCCACGCTGCTGGCCATCGGCCTTACCGGGCAGGCGATGGCATGGCGCATCTACCGGCGCCCAGCGCTTCGGGCGCCATTTGTCACCGACGCGATGATGCGGGGTCGGCTACGGCAGGGGAACGCTTCCCTCGTCGTACTCCTGGCGTCAACCGCCCTCGCCGTCATCAACCCGACGGCGGGGCTGTTCGCCCTGCTGCTACTTGCCGCGACGCGCATCCGCCTCCGCTCCCATCGGCGTGTGGCGTGATCTGCACCCGTACGTGTGACGTCGTGACGGTCGAGGCGCTGGTCGGTTCGGCTACCCGCGGGCGGGCCGGCGTCGCCGCCAGTGGCGGCGGCGCCTCCGGTCGGGGTTGCCCGGTGGCGCTGCGCTGGGGGCAGGTCGTGGGAGGCTGTCAAGGAACGGGCGGATCAGGTCCATGGGCAGTGGGAAGACGATCGTGGAGTTCTGGTTGGTGCCCAGCTCGAGCAGCGTCTGCAGGTAACGCAGCTGCAGCGCGGATGGTGAGCGGCTGAGGACCTCCGAGGCGTCGTGAAGTCGTTGGGAGGCTTGGAACTCGCCTTCGGCGTTGATGACTTTGGCTCGTCGCTCCCGCTCGGCCTCGGCCTGTCGCGCCATCGCGCGCTGCATCGCTTCGGGGATCTCCACATCCTTGATTTCGACCGTGGTGACCTTGATGCCCCACGGCTCGGTCTGTTCGTCGATGATCTGGCGGAGGCTTTCGTTGAGCTGTTCCCGTTCGGCGAGCAGCGAGTCGAGGTCAGCCCGTCCCAGGATTGACCGCAGGGTGGTTTGGGCGATCTGGGAGGTGGCCACCGGGTAGGCCTCGACCTCGGTGATGGCCAGCAGCGGGTCGACCACCCGGAAGTAGGCGACCGCGTTGACCCGGGCCGGCACGTTGTCCCGGGTGATCACCTCCTGTGGCGGGATGGTCAGGGTGACGGTACGCAGGTCGACGCGGACCATCCGGTCCACCAGTGGTATGAGCGCGACCAGTCCCGGCCCAGCCAGGGGGCGGAGTCGTCCGAGGCGGAACACCACCGCGCGTTGGTATTCCCGCAGCACCCGCAGATTCGCCAGCAGGAGGAGCGCGACGAAACCGGCGACGACGGCCACAACGACGACGGCGAGCGTCATCGGCTGTTCCGCCAGCTGCCTGGCGCTGTCCGGTGTTCAGACCGGTCCGCTGATCGGTCCGCGGCGGCCAGTCGCAGCCCGGTGGAGGGCGTCGGGTCGGGGAAGCCGGTGGGGGTGTTGCGCAGGTGGTCGAGGAAGCGCCAGCCGAGCCCACCGGCCAGGGCCGCCGGCACGGCCAGCACGGCGAGTTCGGTCGGGGTGTGGTGCCGGGTCGTCTCGACGAGGAGGATCAGCCCGGCGAGGCCGATGAGCATCAGCGCGAGGCCGCGGTGGAACCGGCCTGCTTCGGAGTGCGGCCACGGGTCGACCGCGCGGACGACTTCGCGCCCGTGTGGGGAGGTGGTGCACGCCGCCTTGACGGGGCAGGCGTTGCACACGCTGGGCTTGGCCCGGTAGCGGACGAGGCGCCGGTGGCGGTCGAACTCGGCCGGCCAGAGCCATTCCTCCTGCGGGCATACCCAGGCGTCGTGCTGTGGGTGGTAGCGGAAGCCGGCGGTGCGGTACCGGTCGGCGCGGTTGTGGGCGTGGCGGGCGAGGCGGTCCAGCCCGACCGCGACCAGCAGCAGGAGGGTCGCGTAGCCGGCGGCGAGGATCGCCTCGGGGTTCACCGCCTGCTCAGCGTTCCCTGGGGCCGGCGGCGACGGGTTCGCTGATCTCGGTGAACAGCACGTCCTCCGGCTCCTCCAGGGTGACTCGGGTCACCTTGTACCGGACGCCGAGCCAGCAGATCCACAGGAACGGCAGCACCCCGCCGACGATGAACAGCACGTCGCCGGGGAGCCGCAGCCATTCCAGCATGCTGTTCGTCGGGTTGCTGATGTATTTCAGGCTGCGGGCCGCGAAGTAGCCCTTGTGCACCGACTCGTACAGCTGGGCGATCCCCAGCGGCAGCAGGGTGGCGAAACACATCCACGCCAGCCCGATGTTCAGCGACCAGAACGAGATCTTCGCGAGCCGGTCCGGCCAGCGTTCGGCCGGGATGAGGTACCGCAGGCAGAACAGGCCGAGCCCGACGGCGAGCATGCCGTAGACGCCCATCATCGCGGCGTGTGCGTGGTTGGCCGTCAGCGCGGTGCCGATCTCGTAGTAGGACACGATCGGCAGGTTGACCAGGAAGCCGAAGACGCCGGCGCCGAGGAAGTTCCAGAACCCGACGGCGACGAGGAACATCACGGCCCAGCGGTGGGGGAACGGGGTCGCGGACTTCGCCTCCTGGCGGGCGCCGAGTTGCAGGAAGCTCCACGCCTCGACGGTGAGGAACGTCAGCGGGATGACCTCGAAGGCGGAGAAGAACGCACCGAGTGCCATGTGTTCGGCCGGTTCCCCGGAGAAGTAGAGGTGGTGCATGGTGCCGACCACCCCGCCGACGGAGTACAGCACGATGTCGAGGTAGATCACGACGAGTGCGACCCGTTCCCGGATCACGCCGAGCATGACGAAGATGTAGGCGACCATCACGGTGGTGAACAGCTCGAGGAAGTCCTCGACCCACAGGTGTACGACCCAGAACCGCCAGAAGTCGGCAGTGGTGAAGTTGTCGGTGGCGTTGGCGAGTAGCCCTACCGCGTAGAAGGCCGGGATCGCCAGAGCGGCGAGGAAGAACAGCCACGGCATGTTCCCGCCGTGTTCGGTGCGTAGCCGCCCGCGGAGTCCCCGGAAGAGGATGATCGCCCACAGGAACAAGCCGATGATCAGCAGCAGCTGCCAGAATCGGGCCAGGTCGAGGTACTCCAAGCCTTGTACGCCGAACCAGGACCCGACCGCGGACAGGTAGCCGTGCAGGCCGAGGAACTCCCCGGTCAGGCTGCCGCCGACCACGACGACCAGGGCTCCGAGCAGGCCGTAGGAGAGTAGGTGCTGCCCGCGGGGCTCCCGGCCGGCAATGATCGGTGCCAGGAAGATGCCGGCGGCCAGGAACGCCGCTGCCACCCAGAAGATCGACAGTTGCACGTGCCAGGTGCGGACCAGGTTGTAGGGCAGCAGCCTGGCCAGATCAAGGCCGAAGAAGTTCGTGATGTCCGCTCGGTAGTGCTCGGCGGCGGCCCCGACCAGGGTCTGCACGAGGAACAGCAGCCCGACCACGAGGAAGAACCAGCCGGTGGACCGCTGCGCCGGGGTCACCGCGACCTCCCCGGGCGGACGGAAGGAGATCGACTCCGCCTGGCGGCCGCGCCAGCCGAGCCGGTCCCCCCACCGGCCGAATGCGGCGAACAGTGCCCCGATCCCGCCCAGCAAGGCGATCAGGGACAGCACGCTCCACACCACCACGTTGGCCGTGGGCGCGTTGCCGACCAGCGCCTCCGGCGGCCAGGAGTTGGTGTAGGAGTAGTCCTTGCCGGGCCGGTGCGCGGCCGCGGCCCACGCCGACCAGGAGAAGAACGCGGTCAGGTCATGGATGTCGCGAGGGCTGGTGATCGCGTGTGGCCGCAGCCCCTTGTCGGTCTTCGGGTCCGCGAAGTAGCCGCCGTAGTAACCCTGCAGCGTGGTGAAGGCCCGCGCCTGGCCGTCCGTGAAGGTCAGATTTCCGGTGTTCTTGTCATACCGATTGGCCTGAAAGTCGGTGATCACCTGCTGCTGGGCGTTGTCCGAGCCCTGCCGTGCTTCGGTGGACCGCGCGGCCAGCGCGGCCCGGTGCAGGTAGTCCGCGGTGAAGTCCGGACCCAGGTAGGCGCCGTGGCCGAAGATGGAGCCGTACTCCATCAACCCGTTGCCGAGGAACACTTGCTGCCCTCGACTGATTTCTGGGCCGGTGAACAGCACCTGCCCGGACGCGGACACCACCTGCTGGGGGATGGGCGGCTCGTCGAGGTAGGTGCGGTAGGCGAGCAGGCCCATGATCAGGAACCCGAAGAGCACGACCACACCCACGGCCTGCAACCAACCCCGGGACACCATCAGCCCGCGTCGCGGTCCCGCTTGGACAGCCATCCGGCCCTCCACTTGTTCCCCAGGAGATCAGCACAGGCCCTCTTACACCGACCGATGTCGGAGAAAGTCATACCACAGCCCGCGCCACCCAGGGGAGGGACGGCCGCCGATGACCGAGCATGAGAACACCACCGGCCCCCGCGGGGACATCGACGCCGCCCGAGCGCCGACCCCACGCACCGGACCGGCACCGATCGCCGGCCCGGCTCTGCACCGGGCGCTGGGTGAGACCAGCCGGGCCGCCATCGTGGCATTGCTGTGCGACCACCCGGGCGGGCTCGATGCCGGCCGGATCGCTGCAGTGACCGGATTGCATCCGAACACCGTCCGGCACCACGTGGACGTCCTGCTCACCGCCGGGCTGGTCCGCGCCCGACCCGACCCGACCCGCACCGGCGGCCGGCCGCGGCGGCTCTTTCAGACGACCCGCCTCGCCGGTGGGCACAACGGCGAGGGCTACCCGCTGTTGGCCGAGATCATCGTGGCAGAGCTCGCCCGCGGCGGGGACGGCGCCGGGCGGGCCATCGCCGCCGGGCGGCGCTGGGCAGAGCAGCAGGCCAGCGCCGATCCCTCCTCGAAGGGGCAGGCCGCGGGCTCGACCGCCGCCGCCGAGGAGATCACCGCGTTCTTCGCCGAGGTCGGGTTCCAGCCCGAGTTGGTCCGCCGCGCGGACCTCTGGCAGATCCTGCTACACCACTGCCCGTTCCTCTCGCTCGCCCGAGCCCACCCAGACATCGTCTGCGGCGTGCATCTGGGACTGCTCAACGGCATGCTCGCCCGGCACGATGT